>NZ_JAUBUC010000030.1:0-73294 GCF_036705285.1 Microcoleus sp. B4-C1
CCCGCCCGTCCTTTTTGGACGGGCGGGACGCCCATCCCACTTTCAAGAGTGGAAGTTATTTAATTCTCATTCCTTAGCAGAGAAATAGCAGCAGCGCGATGCAGTTTAAAACAGTGTAAATTTTCCGCCAGCGGTGCGATCGAGCATGATAAATTTCCGCTGCAATAGCCCACGAAAAAACCATCAAAAGCGTCCCATCGAGTCCGTAATAAAAATGAGAAACCAGCCATACATTATCACTGTGAAAAATCCCGTCTTGAAATCCCAAGAAAAAGCCTGCATCTAGTTTAAGGCGTTGCAGGCGACATTTGCTTTTTTCCTGGTTTTGCGATCGGCAGCGTTACTGTAAATGTACTGCCAACGCCTTCTTCACTGGTCAAAGTAATTTCGCCACCCTGCAAGTCCACGCATTTTTTAACAATGCTCAGCCCCAGTCCAGTACCGGGAATTCGACCGACATTTTTAGCCCGGTAAAATGAATCAAATAACTGTTCTTGGTCGGCGACAGGTATGCCAATTCCTGCATCCTGTATCGAAAAAATAGCCTCAGTTTCAGTAAGTTTGAATTCAAAAATTACTTCAGTATTTGGGGGAGAATACTTAATAGCATTGGACAGCAAATTCCCCAGAATTCGCCGGAGCAAGCTTACCTCCAAACAGGCCATCGCGGATTGATGGTGATTGACAAAAATCAGCGTCACCCGATCATTTTCAGGTTTCAAATTCAGGCTGCTCTGAAATTCCTCTACCAACTCATTACACAACTTTGCTAAGTCTATCGGTAGCAAGGAAAAGCCTGTTTTTCCCGACTCAACACGCCCCAGCAGCAGAACATCATCTAATAACAAATCTATACCTTTGGCGGCTGCTTGAGTTTTGTCTAGAAGTTCTTGTGTTTTCTCCTCTGTTAATGTCAACTTGTACTTGCTAAGAAGTTGTGTAGTGCCGATGATGAAATTCAAAGGATTGCGAACGTCGTGGGCAATCATGTACAGCAAAGATGTTTTCATCTCGTTGAGTTCTTGGGCTGTCTGCAGAGTGCGATCGAGTTGGTCGTGAGACAATTTGAGAGTTAAAGACAACTGGCGCGATCGCAGCAAAATTTCCACCCGCGCTTGCAACTCTATCTTCTCGATCGGAGCGATAATCAAATCGTCAATACTTTGCCAAATAAATTGCGTTGCCATCCCTACATCCGAGCGGGATGTAATCAAAAGAAAAGGCAAGCATACCGGGTGTTCTGCCTGTTTTTGGGCGGCAACCCATTGCCAGTGGCGTTTCAGGGAAATACCGTCAATTATCGCCAGGTCAAAAGATTGATTAAATGGTAAAAACTCCTCACTATTTTCTGTTGAGTGTGGCAGCAATACCTCATAATAAACTGCTAGCCATTCTAATAACAGGCGGCGATTTTCTTTCTGTTCGACAAGCAATAAAATTTGACTCACGCAGATTCTCCTAGCAAGCTGTGAACAATTCCCAGCAAATCTCTAACTATCAAAGGTTTTACCAACATATTCCGAGCACCGTGGCAGAGGCTTTCGTGCTGAATGGCAGCGCTTTGTTTGGGCGAGAGTATCAGAAAAGGGATTTGGTGATTTCGCAGTTGTTCGCAGCACTCCCAAATCCGGCGATCGAAACCAGAAATATCTACTAAAGCCATCCCGATCCTCGCAGGCTGACTGATAGCTTGTGCAACATCTTCAAAGTTATAAGCCGCGATCATCTGGTATCCTTCTTTGTTGAGAAACTGTGCTAACAGTTCCAAGTTGCGCTGATTGCGGTCTACGGCTAAAATTATTGAAGTGCCAGTCATTTATCAGCTTCCTGTGAATACGGGTTATAACCATTTTAGATTTTAGATTTTAGATTTTAGATTTTAGAATGGGGAGTGAGTGATTATATATGGGTTGGGAGGTGGCATAAAGTTGGATTCTTTTTTTATCTGGTATTAGCTTACTTTTCGGCGAGGGATTACATAGGTTTTCAGTTGAGTGAAGTACAGATGCTGGGGTACAGGACACGGCCGCGTACCCTGTACTCCTACTGTATTTCATAGAATTGAAAACTACACTACGATAAAAGTCGAAAAATACACAAATTTACCAATATATTTAAGTTTTCCAGGACTTAGGCTAGTGGTGAGGTGCGCGGTGCGCCCCCTACTCATTAGTAGATTCACGACTGCGAAATTAGCTGCACTTGCCCAGAAACAGCACGACCAATCCCGATTCAATCTTCATCCGCTTCCCCCTCAATCCACACCGGCGCCGAACTCAAAATGCCGCGCAGCCCCGCTATCGGTTTGCTGACTTTGATGCCGTAGCGAGTAATATCGAGTTCTCGCAGAGTTCTCTCGAAATTGCTGACTCGTTTTTTAATTACTCCGATCGCCTTGCGGATTTCTGTCCTATTATGCAATTGGCGTTCCAGATAGCGTATAAACAGAAGATTATCCGCCAAATAGCTAATTCCGATCTCGGTCAGCCGAAAATCTCCGCTAATGGCTTCTACCTCATTAATCAAGATAACGGTGACTCCCATATTCTTCAGATACTTGCACAAAGCGTGCAAATTGTTCACCAAATCTTGCCCCTGCATCGAAAGCTGATAGCCAGAAATACTGTCAAGCATCACAATCCGCGTCTTTTCCTGCTCCACCTCCTGGCGAACCATACAGGCAAACTGATCCGGCGAGTACAGCAAAGGTTCCACGGGTATCACGGAAAGACTTCCTTGCCCCATCATCGCCCCAACCGGGATGTTAACTGATTCGCAGCGCTGCAACAGAGTAGAAGTTGACTCCTCAAAAATGTAAACTACCGATCGCTCCCCCCTTCCTGCGGCTTCCTTCATAAACTGAATCCCCACCGTCGTTTTACCCACGCCGCTAGGCCCGCTAATCACCGTCACAGTCCCCCGTTCCAGTCCCCCGTGCAGCAGTTCGTCCATTTCTGGAACCCCCGAAGAAATCGCTTCAGCAACAAAATCCTGTTGAAAGTTGTCCGGAAGCAGTCGCGGAAATACCTCCATACCAGCCTGACTCAGGCGGAGCGAATGGCGGCCGGTGCGGAAGTTAGAGCCTCGCAGCTTGGTGACAGACAGGGTGCGTCCTTCTGGGCGCAGTTCCAAGTAAATTACTCCGTCGCTGATGAATTGCAAATCGTCATCGGGAGCACTTGATGTACCTTCTGAGGTAAACACCACCGTCGCCCCCCCTTCCACCAAAAACCGCAGAAAAGACAGAACTTGCTTGCGGAATTGGAACTCATCCGCAGCTAAGTAGCGAAATTGAGTGATTGCGTCCAAAAACACCCGTTGTGGCTTGACAGCTTCGACTCGCTCGATAATCTTTTGTGTAGTCGGTTCTCGCTCAACCTCGGAGGGGGAGAAAATGTCATAAGTTTGAACTTGGGTAAAAAATTCTGACGATGGGCTCAAATCGAGGAACGCCATCGCTTCCATATCAAAACCGAGACTTGTGGCATTGGCCCGCAATTGCGCTTCCGGTTCTCCTAAAGTAATAAACAGGGGCGTTTCTCCCAGAGCCACACCTGCTGCCAAAAAGTGAAAGCCCAGTGTAGTCTTGCCAGTACCCGGGCCGCCGCGCACCAGATAAGAGCGTTGAGGAATTAGGCCACCGCCAATCACTTCGTTGAGACCGGTAATTCCCAGAGAAATTCGGTTTTGAGACATTTGTTTCTTCATGTTTTGAATATCGGGCCCGTATTAATATTTAATGGTTTTAGGCAGTGTTTTGATAATTTTTTTTACCGGGCGTCTGATAACCTTCATGAAATCTTTTTCTACCGAAAATTACGTAAGCATACAAGAATTAGAAATTATTGTCGGGGCTGCTAGCATCTGTCGCTGGCAAGATACAGAGCCATTTTGGCAAGAACGGGTAGAAAAAGCAGTTGCCCCCGACACGAAAATAGATTGTACTGTTTACCCCAATACTCAGGAAGAACTGGCGGCTGTCATTGCTTGGGCACAGCAACATCGCTGTGCAGTCTTGCCTTGTGGCAGTGGCAGCAAACTTGATTGGGGCGGTTTAGTTAAATTAGACTCCGATCCCCCCCAGCCCAGGGCGGGCACGGGGGCACCGCCCCTACAAAGGGGGGAGAATTCACTCAAAGTCCCCCTTCTTAAGGGGGATTTAGGGGGATCTCCGGGTTTGAAAACACGCCCAAATCCTCCTGATGCAGCGGCGCTTGTGGCTGTCAGCACTTCGCGCCTCAATCGGCTTGTAGAACACGCTGTGGGCGATTTAACGGTGACTGCGGAAGCGGGGATGAAGTTTGCGGATTTGCAACAAATTTTAGCTGCAGCAGGTCAGTTTTTGCCGATCGATCCAGCATATCCGCAACAGGCAACTTTGGGCGGCATTGTCGCTACTGCTGATGCGGGTTCCTTGCGGCATCGCTATCGGGGGGTGCGCGATTTGCTGTTGGGAATTACCTTTGTGCGATCGGACGGTAAAATTGCGGTAGCCGGAGGTCGAGTTGTTAAAAATGTCGCCGGCTACGACTTGATGAAATTGTTTACTGGTGCTTACGGTACCTTGGGCGTCATTTCTCAAGTAACTTTCCGAGTGTATCCCCTGCCTGAATCATCGGGAACCGTAGTGCTGACAGGGGAAATTAATGCTTTGTCCCAAACGGCTCAAATCTTATTATCCTCTGCTTTGACACCAAGTGCGATCGATTTGCTGTCACCTGAATTAGTCGCCAAATTAGGCTTAGGAAAGGGCACAGGATTAATCGTCAGATTTCAAAGTATCGCAGAAAGTGTTAAACAACAATCAGCCCGCTTGCTGGAAGTTGCCGAAAAGTTGGGTTTGCAAGGCACTAGCTGCCGCGAAAATGATGAGCATAAGTTATGGCAAAGATTGCCAGAAACAATGTGGGATTCTGGCACAAAGTCGGCAATTATTTGCAAAATAGGAATCAGACCGTCGGAAGCTGTAACAGCCATTAACACATTGCCAGTACAGGACGCTTGGATTCATGCAGGCAGCGGTTTGGGGGTTTTGCGGTTTGAGACTACAACTGCAGACAGGTTGTTGCAGGTACGCAGAGGGTGCGAAGCTAAAGGCGGTTTTCTGACTGTTTTAGCAGCGCCGACCGACATCAAGCAAGAGTTAGATGTTTGGGGCTATACTGGAAGTGCGATCGATTTAATGCGCCGGATAAAACAGCAGTTTGACCCGGAAAATCTTTTGAGTCCCCATCGTTTTATCAGCGGTATTTAGTTTAAAGTTTGTAGTCAGGACTTCAGTTTCATTGGTGTCAACTTAGGAATGAGAATTAAATAACTTGCATTTTTTGTAGGTTGGGTTGAGGAACGAAACCCAACCCCACGCTTGATTGTTGGGTTTCGTGCCTCAACCCAACCTACGGAAGTTATTTAATCCACGATCCTTAACGTCTTATGTAGTACCGATCTACTGTTTGACGATTAGACTCTAGATCCCCCCTAGCCGCCCTTAAGAAGGGGGGACAGGAAATGCTCAAAGTCAACCCCTACTCCCCTTATTAAGGGGGATTTAGACTCAGCTAAAAGCAAGAATTATCAAGGGTTTTAGGCGATAGTCACTAGGAACCAAAACAATTAGGTAATATATATATGCAAACTTCAGAAAAATCTCAACTTCCCAGCGACAATTTAAGACCTGCCAAAGAAAGCAATTTTCTAGCACAAAATCCCCACTTACAAACCCTCGAAATCCCAGGTTTCGACGCGAACAATCCGCCTGATCCGAAATTAATCGATACTTGCGTACACTGCGGCTTTTGTTTGTCAACTTGTCCGAGTTATCGCGTACTCGGCAAAGAAATGGATTCCCCCAGAGGCCGCATTTATTTAATGGATGCAATTAACGAAGGCGACGCACCTTTAAACGAAGCAACCTCACAGCATTTCGATACTTGTTTGGGCTGTTTGGCCTGCGTTACAACTTGCCCTTCTGGAGTACAATACGACAAATTAATTTCCGCAACTCGCCACCAAGTTACTAGAAATCAGGAACGCACTTTTTCCGACAATGTAATTCGCACTCTGATTTTTAATCTCTTCCCTTATCCTCACAGATTGCGGCCTTTGCTTGTACCGCTGTTTATTTATCAAAAATTAGGACTGCCAAAACTTGTCCGCAAAACAGGTTTGCTGAAAAAAGTATTTCCTCGCTTGGCGGCGATGGAATCAATTTTGCCGAAAGTTTCTGTCGATTCTTTCCGGGATAATTTACCAGAGGTAATTCCGGCACAAGGGGAGAAACGCTATCGAGTCGGCGTGATTTTAGGCTGCGTGCAGCGGCTGTTATTTTCGCCAGTTAATGAAGCGACGGTGCGAGTTTTAACGGCTAACGGTTGCGAGGTTGTGGTTCCTAAAAGTCAGGGATGCTGTGCTGCTTTGCCGGAACATCAAGGCCAAGCAGAACAGGCTAAAGCCTTGGCGAGACAAATGATTGATAGCTTTGAAAATACTGGTGTTGATTTTGTGATTATCAACGCTGCTGGGTGCGGCCATACTTTGAAAGAATACGGTCACATTTTAGCAGATGACCTGCAATATCGGGAGAAAGCTGAGAAATTTGCTGCTAATGTTAAGGACGTGCAAGAGTTTTTGGCAAGTGCAGGAATTACGGCAAAACTCAATCCTTTGATTGAGGGAGATTTGACAATTGTTTATCAGGATGCTTGTCATTTGTTGCACGGGCAAAAGATTAGTTTGCAGCCACGTCAGTTGCTGCAACAAATTCCGGGTGTGAAGTTAAAAGAACCTGTGGATGCGGCTTTGTGCTGCGGGAGTGCGGGGGTTTACAATATGCTTCAGCCGGAGATTGCTGATGAATTGGGTGTGCAAAAGGTGGAGAATTTGCTGAATACTGGGGCGGAGTTGATTGCTTCTTCTAATCCGGGTTGTTCTTTGCAAATTAAGAAGCATTTGGAGTTGCAGGGAAAAACAGTTACTTTAATGCACCCAATTGAGCTTTTGGATTATTCGATTCGCGGGGTGAAGTTGCTGAGGAAGTAGTTTTGTAGGGCGGGTGGTGTCTGCCCTATTTTCGATGCTGAGTGAGATTTTTTTTTGATGAACCGCTGTATTGAGAAAGATCGCACTTTGGGCTGCTGTTCTAGCGGAAAGACTGCGATCGATGGGTATTGACGCGGAATAATTGTAGACTTGATTGGGGCAAAGGGCGATCGCACTTTTAAATTTTAGCAAAAGTGCGATCGGCATAATGACTAATGACTAATGACTATTTCCCGTCTTCTAACCTCAAAAAATGCACCTGTCCCGAAGCTTCCGCCACTAAGATTGTCACTCCATCCGGTGCAATAGCGCAAGCCTTCAAAGCACTATCTCCGCTGAAACTAGCAATTACTTCTCGACTTAACAAATCCCAAACTTTGAGAGTATTATCGTCCGAAACAGAAATTGCCTTTGTTCCCATAGTCGCCACCGATGTTACCGCATCAGCATGACCGGCCAAAGTAAAAACTTCTTTTCTACTTGACAAATCCCAAACTTTCAAATTCTGTTCCCGCCCTCCTGAAATCGCCCATTTGCCATCCGCCGTAACTGCCACAGCATTCACAAAACTCTCATGACCTTTGAGAGTGAAAAGTAGATTTTTGACGGCTAAATTCCAGAAATTTGCCAAAATATTCTTTTCTTTACCCAAACTCCAAATTTTCAGAGTTTGGTCGCCGGAAGCCGAAATAACCCGCTTGCTGTCGGGAGTAACTGCCACAGCTTTTATCCCGTCCTCATGACCTAAAAAAGTAAAAACTTCCTCTCCTGTTTCTAGATTCCAAACTTTAATAGTTTTGTCTCCAGAACCGGAAATCGCCATCGTTCCGTCTGGCGTCACTGCCACAGAATTTACCCAGTCTGTGTGACCCGTGAAAGTAAAGATTTCTTTTCCGGTTTCTATATCCCAAACTTTCACAGTTTTGTCGCCGGAACCCGAAACTACTCGCTTGCTATCCGGTGTGATTGCGATCGCTTTTACCCAATCTTTATGACCGGGAATAGTACAAATTTCTTGTCCATTTTTGAGATTCCAGACTTTAATTCTGTTGTCTCCTGAACCGGAAATCGCTTTCGTACCATCCGCCGTCACTGCTACGGCATTTACCCAGTCATCGTGACCTGCAAATGATAAATTTTCTTTGCCTGTTTCTAAGTGCCAAACTTTGAGAGTTTTGTCAGAGGAACCAGAAACTATCCTCTTGCCGTCCGGGGTAACGGCCACAGCATTCACTGGGGCTATGTGATTGGTAAAAGTGAAAAGTTCTTCTTTTGTTTCGAGATTCCAAACTTTCAGCGTTTTGTCGCCGGCAGCCGAAATTACTCGTTTGCCGTCGGGACTGACTGCCACAGCTTGAACGAAACTGCTGTGTTTTCCTAAAGTGAAAAGTTGCTTTCTTTCTGACAAACTCCAGACTTGAACAGTTTCGTCGTAGCTGCCGGAAATTATTTTTTCGCCGTCGGGAGTAACGGCTACACTTTTTACCCAGTCTGTATGACCGGTGAGAGTAAAAAGTTCTTTTCCGGTTTCTATGTTCCAGACTTTCATGCTGTTGTCTCCCGACCCGGAAATCAACCGTTTGCTATCAGGACTTACTGCTACGGACTGGACAAAACTGCTGTGACCTTTGAAGTTAAAAATTACTTCCCTGCTTGTCAAATCCCAAACTTTAATACTGCCATCCCAAGAACCAGAAATTACTCGCTTGCCGTCGGGAGTAACTGCTACTGCTTCTACCGCAAAAGTATCGCCTGCAAAAGTAAATATTTCTTGTCCCGTTTCTAAATCCCAAATTTTAATGGTATTGTCCCAAGAACCGGAAATTACTTTAGTACCGTCGGGGGTTACAGCTACAGCATTGACGTAGGTAAGATGACCTTTGAGGGTGGAAAGTTCTTCTCCTGTTTCTAATTGCCAAATTTTAAGAGTGTGGTCGGAGGACGCAGAAATTGCCCGCTTGCCGTCGGGGGTGATTGCTACACCTTGTACCCAGTCTGTATGTCCGGTGAGGGTACGCAGCAATCTCCCGCCGGGAGGGGTAAAGCTGGGCGTTAGCGGTCGCAGCCAGGGGGTTGTTTGATGTTTTGCCTGTGCTAGCAGGGCTTGAATTTCTGGACTTTCAAAGCGCATCAAGCGGGCTATTAGTTGGGGGGCTAGTTGGCTTTTATCTGCGGCTAGAATGTGGGCTGACAGCCGAATTGCTTCTTGGATTAATTTGAGTTGATCGGCTTTTTGGTCTGAAATAATATCGGGACTTGTTGCTAAATCGTAATCTTCTATTAGCGCCTGTACTCCCGATGCTGACAGCTTGGCTTTAATAAAATTGTAATCTGTTAGTAAGCTGTATAATTTTTCGGAGTCTGAAGTCGCTGCTAGCTGACTGGGCAATATTCCCAGGTAGTTCGTCTGTTCTGCGGGCTGGATTTGATCCAGCCCTTGTTTAAACTCGGTCATAAATTTACGGATGTGTTCTTTAAATGTATACGATCGCTAGCTGCACCCTACCGAAAAGCCGATCGAGAATCTTTTCTCTTAGACTTAGCATGACATATTTGAATGCTATGTGCTATAGGCTTGCTGTCCTCGGTTTGGTGATGGTTCGATGAATTGCTTGTTTTTTAGTCGAAGTCTGCTTTGAGAATTTTCAAGCAGTGCGATTACAATAAATCGCGGCCAATATAATTCAACTCAGCAACGCCCAATTTACCGATTGAGCGACAAAAGCTGACATATATCTTTGTTTTTCTTAACATAGCGGCTCTTTGGGCAATGGTCGATCGATAAACACTCTCAAGCTAAAAATTTTCAGGTATCGCAATCCTATTGAAAGTGCGAAAAAGACTTTTTATAACGAAACATGATGGCGGATGCTCTAATTTTCTCTCAAGTCGGCCACATCAGGGAGGCAGATGTCCCCCTGGTTGGGTTTGCTACCAGGGCGGCATCTGCAATCTGTTTCACCTAAAGCTCTCAGAAAGCTTTGCAGGTGCGCCCCCTTCCTCTAAAATATAGAAAAGGACTTGCACTATTAAACCGGGTTTCTAGACAAAATCATTGGTTTGACCGCTAGGTACGTAGGAAGAAACCGGGTTTCTGACTCCATAGCGCGCAAGTCACGATCGCAAATAAAGCAGTATTGACTTTAGAGACAAATTTCATGGATGTTATCGAGTTTTTCGAGTTAAGTGCAGGTAAATGGTTTTCTCAGCGTACCGTACACAATCTCCATTCTGGGGAATTGCAGGCAGGTAAATCCGACCTCAAAATAGAAATACTGACAGCTAGCGATGCAGCAGTCGTTAAACTTTGCCAACAACACTCGATTAACCCGGCTTCAACTAAGCTAACTAGCGTTCGGATTAGTTGGGACGGTATTCCCGATCGCGACCAAGCTAAACAAATCGGTTCTACAATACTAGCGATCGTACCAAATCCCGACAATCCAAGCGAAGGCAAAGTGTTGCAAGACAAGGGTAATAGTCGCTACGTGATGGGCGACGACGTGCTGACATTGATTACAGAATCAGACACCCTCCATGCGGAAGAAAGGCTGTGGTATCTCATGCCCAATTTGCGGCTGCGGACTAGCGTTGTTAGGCAAGCTAACGGTACGGAACAAGCTTCTTTTTGTTCGGAAATTCGGATGGGAGTAAGTGCCCCAAGTGAAAAGTGAAAAATAACTATATAGTTCCCAAAGTTTACACTCTATTTCTGCTTTCTCCCTTCTTTCTTCGGCCTTCTCTGGCAATCGCTTTTAACTTGGTATGAAAATCAGTGTGTTTGACAACTGGGAATGATTTTGCCACAGGTTTGTCCGCTAATTTGTGCTCGGCTTCGGCTCGATCGGCGAGGGCAGTAACAGCCACATCTTCATATACTACAAATTCTGTATTTTCTTTGGTGCGATCGTCGGCAGCAGGTAATTTTCCTGTTTCCTGGGCCTCTGTGTTTGGGACTTCTGCTTGAAGCGCCACATCCAGTTGCGCCTCTGACGGCCCACGCAAATCTAACTCTGCGGCACTTACTTCCGGTTCCTGGTGCGATAAAAGTATATCTTCCGGTGACAGTTGAGCAGCACTTTCCCCGGTTAAATTTTGAGGAAAATTATTGCATACCAAGCGTTCAAACTCGCGATTGAAATGATAGAGAGGTTGACCTATCCGATGCCACATACTCAATAGCTGTCCCACAGAAACAGCCTTGTAGCGCCCTTGATAAAGCGCTTCAACCACTGCTAAACGCAGCCAATAGCCGGGATACTTGGTCAGCCATTCACCCGCCAATTTCTCGGCTTTTTTGCCACCTAGGTCAAAACCGTAGTGAACCAGCAGAGCCGCTGCTTGTGCAGATATTGCGGTCACTTCTGTCATGTGTTGTCTGTTGACTGTTGACTGTTGACTGTTTTCTGTGGACTGTTTTCTGTTGACGGTTGGTTCAAAATTCCCAATGACCAATTCCCAATGAC
Organism: Microcoleus sp. B4-C1; assembly: GCF_036705285.1. Classification (NCBI taxonomy): domain Bacteria; kingdom Bacillati; phylum Cyanobacteriota; class Cyanophyceae; order Oscillatoriales; family Microcoleaceae; genus Microcoleus; species Microcoleus sp. B4-C1. Next base: position 11,505 of record NZ_JAUBUC010000030.1, read on the forward strand.
CAATTCCCAATCACTAATTACCAATTACCAAGTGAATTAATCAGATAAACGCACTCCTCCTTCTACAGTTCGCGCGTCCCCGGAAAAAGGTTGGGGAGTCCCATTCCAGTTGAAGTCGCTAATTCTAAAAGTCAGGCTGCCGACTTGACGCTCAGGATTAAAACGCAAAATGATTGCGTAGCTGCGGCGGCTGTATTCTAGAGTGTAATTGGTACTGATTGTTTCCCCGCTTTCTAAATTAATAGCACTTTGAAATCCAACTCGAAAGCCTCCGTAAACTTGCTGGACAAGTCCAAAAGACAGGACTCTCAAATCTACTAAGCGATCGAATAAAAACGGCGAGATACCGTCGCGCCCCACCTGGGTATAAGTCACGTTAAACCCAGTGTAGTCGAGGAAAGGGCGGGAGAAATGACCGAACTGCCCTTGAATGCCGACGCTGCCGGCGAGGGAATTTTGTCGATCGCCACTGCTGTAATAAGTACCAACTCCCCGGAGTCCCAAGGCCAGTTGCAAGAAAGGAACCACCGGCGTCCGCGTATACCTCAAACCCTGGGTGGGAGTGCGGGGGAGAGGTTCGCCCTCCCACAGGTTGAAGCCGCGGCTCAAGGCAAAGCTGAGTTGGGAACGGCCCAGATCGATGCGGTTGTTTTCCCGCACTGGTTCGAGCAAGTCTGCTCGATCGGTGTCAGCATTGATAAATTGATACCCAGCTTGGTAGCTGAGATTGATGCCCGTGCCTCCGAGTGGGATGACTGGGGAAGTTAGGACTGCCCCCAGGCTGCTCTGCACGGTTTGATAGCCCAGAGAACCGTTAAACAGCCGATCGCGATAACTGTATTCTGCAGCCAGAGTGTGAGTGCCGATCAACTGTCGCAGGCGCAAATTGCCCCGAAAGCTGTCTTCTGGCAAGTTCGGAAAATTTTCAAAACTCAGAAATATTGCCGAGCCGTCCAGCCTGGTACGCGGGCCCAGACTAGCGCCCAACCTCGCTTTCAGCCCGTAGCTGTCGGGAGAAAACGGATTGCCGCCGTTCTCTGCCACGATCCGCTGCAGGTAAATTTGGGGTGTCAGAGTCAGTCGCACCGGCCCGTTTTGCAACACCTCAAAACCGCACTCGGCATACAAACCGCCGCGTTCGCCTCCGTCGTAGCCAAAGGTCAAACACGGGCCGCTCTGCTGCCTGCTGTCAAACACTTGCCTGCGGGGATACACGGGTATTTTCACTCGGTTGTCGAACACCAAGCGGGGTTTCGTTGTGACTAATTCCTCTGCCGTGGGCGAAATCCTTCTAATCGTCGCCGTCCGGGCCCTGTATTCAAATTCCGGGGGGGAAAACGGGTCGTTAGTAAGCCGAATGTTGGTTGCTACCCTCGCGCCGTCTGGCAGCAGTTCGATGCGTTCTGCTTCAAAGCGGATGCGGTTGACGGCGCCGACCACTTGGGGGGCTGCTAGCTGTCCACCCCCACCGAGAGTCACTGTAGCAGCGCCGGGGGATCTGACTCCGCGCAGGGGCTGCTGGCTGGTAATTCGATCGCTCAGCGGCTGTTCGAGAATCGTCCCGGCACTGATATCTGTCGGCAGTGTGGGAGTCAATTCGCTACCTGCTGCGGGCAGGAATATTTCGCCTCTTGCTTGTTCGACTGCGCCGCTGTTGAGGCCGAGATTGAACTCCATCCGCTGGCCGCGCACTACTTGTTGCCCGCGGGTATAGGCGACATTGCCGGATGCTACCACTTGGCGGGTGACTAAGTTGACGATCGCTCGATCGGCATCAATCACAGTTTGCCGGAACCGCACAACGACATTACCAACCGCCGTCACAATTTGCTGCTGGTCGTCGAATTCTTGACTGTCAGCCTTAACTTCAATAATATCGGCCGGAGTCACCGGAAAAGGCACCGTTCGCTGAGAAGGGGCGGTGCGGACTCCCGGCGCGGCTGGTTTAGGTTTCGGTGTCGGCGCAGGGGGTGTTCTGGGTGTGGGGATGGTTCCTGGTGTGGGAATGTCGAACTGCTGTTGCCCGCTAGGTGCTGGTTCTAGCGCTGGTTCTGGAACGGGAATCTCTGCCGGTTCGGGAGAGTTATCCTCTAACTGCCGACCTTGGGCCTGATACCAACTTTCCTGCTTTCCGGCAAGATTTCTCTCCTGTTTTCTCTGCGCCTCTGCGGTTCGTTCCCGATTGCGAATGGCAATGGCATTTTCTACCGAACCCAATTGGTAAGCTGTAAACGAGGAATCTTTCGGAGTTTCCGCAGTTTCGGGTTCTTCCACAGGGGCCTGACGCTGAAATCCCACCACTGCGTGGCCACTTTCGACTTCCGCTAGGGGGTCGGCGATTTCTGGAGGCCCATCGGTGGCTGCGGTGGTGCCGAGGAGTGTGGCTGCGGGTTCTGCTGGGGCTGGTGTGGGTTCTGGCTGAACGATATCTGGGCTTGGTTCCGGTATTTCTGCGGGGTTGCTGCGGGTGTCTCCATCGCCGGCCGCGACAGTGAGGGCGACTTTTTTTGGCTTTGCGATGTAGATGATGCCAGGGGGTTCTGGCGGCGGTACCGGATAGGGCATAGTTACTACAGGTAAGTCATCCGATTTTAGATTTTAGATTTTAGATTTTAGATTTTATAGGGTGCAATTTATTGAAAATTTTGCATCTAAAAGGTAACTGTTTAGAGATTAATCTGACATCTAAAATTTGCAGTGGCTTGGGCGCGCCGGAATAGGGCTGCTTTCAGAACTTGCTTCCGCCACAAGATAACCTCGCTGGCGGTGCGAGGTCAATCGATTTTAGATTTTAGATTTTAGATTTTAGATTTGAAGCATTTACCCCACGGATCAATTCGGGGGCTCCTTTATCGGATACAGGTTTTTTATTTCTGGACTGATGAATCAGGGGGCTTGTATCCTGGATGCTTGGATTGTCAAGTTTTGTCCGACTAATTTTTGCGGGTTTGTCGGCTGTTGCAGGGGCTGCGGTGACGCGCCCCCACTCTGCGGGCGAGATAAGTTGTTTATTCCATGTCTCTGCGGTTGGGGTTCCGGGCTGGGTCATTGGACAAAAATCCAAATATGAACAGGGAAACAAAAAATAAAACAACTACATTAACTACGATTTTGAGGGTTAGCACTGTGGGAGTCTCCAAAGATGGCCTAATACTGAGCTGCTGCTGTTGCAGCAACTTTTTTATCATAAGCTAAAGATTAGTCAATTTTATCTTTGCTTTTGAGGATTTTTGGCAAGTTGATTTTTGCCCAATTCCAGAGTTGCTCGGCGATGTTTTCTAGCCGCAGCATAACTCGATCGAGCCATTCGAGCACTTGTTCTAGGGGGTGCTTAATGTATCCCATCGATTCTGCTTTTGTTTCTAAGTATTCGCCATCGGGGGGGACGCCTGCGCTGGGATTTTTGGGTTCAGCAGCAGCGCGGGTTGGGGCGGTGTATCTGCTGGTTTGCGCGGTGATTGCTGCTGGGGATTTGTTGTTTTGTGCGGTGTTCGGGTTGGTGTTTTTTGGCACTTGGGTTTCCGGCGCGCGCCCTGGGGTTGATTCTGCTGCGAGTGCAGAGCTATTTTTTTGAGTAACTGCTAAATCTGATAAATCAGATGCTGTTTGGGGTTGACTTTTGGGGCTTTGTGTCAGCAAGCTCTGTTTTAGCTGCCCCAGCAGGCGGTGAAGTGCTTCGGGGTAAGGGGAGATTGAGAGTGCGGTCGATCGACCTTCTGCCAATTCTCCTAATTCTGCAATTTCTTGCTTGACTTTTGGGCTGATTTGTGCTATAGCATCGGGTTCGGAACTGCCGTCGATTAAATGCGGCGGTGCTGCTTCCCCGAATAAGTCTTGCCAGTTGAGCCACGGTCGATCGACCTCTGGGCTATTTTGGGTGTTTTCTTGTTCTTGTCGCTGTTTCAAATAATACTGAATTGCAACTGATTTCTCCGTATTATCACTGGCTGCCGTTTCTTTGCCCAAAAGGTGGTCTACTGACGACCAAATCATTTGTTCGATGTTTCGAGCGTATTTTTCGAGGATGTCGCGGGCGGACAAATCTACATTAGCGTCTGTGCCGGATGTATTAATTTTGACTCCGGGGGCTTCCGTGGGTGCGACGACTGTTTTTGCCGCTGGCGGTAGGGTTAATTCCTCAATGTTGACGGCGGCGCGATCGAGTAATGTAACAAAGGAGAGAGGAGTTGGGGGTCGATCGAACTTGCTGTTAAAATTAGTTTCTAGTTTTGGGGTATTGTGGTCGATCGAATTCGATGCCGCCATTGACTGCTGTGCGGTTTTTGCTTCGATCTGCGCGCGGGCTTTTTGGACTAGGATGGCATTGCGGTCGATCGATTTTTTAACTGCGAGGATTGATTCTCCAAACTGATTTTTTTTGAGGGCAACCGGACTCGTCTGAAGCCAGGCCATCAATTCCCAAAAACGACGCATCGGCGGTAACTGCGCTTTTTTCGCCGCTGACTCCAAACCGAGATTAAATTTTAATTCTTTTTGGGTAATTTCCCGTCGTTCCGGCCCGCTGTTGGCTACTTCCCAAGTTATGCAACCTTCAAGCATTTCCTGCTGTTCGGGTGTCAAAATATCTAATATCTGATTTTCTCTTCCCACCAATACTAAAGTGCGGGCTGGGATAAAACTGGCAATTCCCTCAACTTTCGGTTGCGGTTTTAATCCAGTTTTAGCAAGCGGGTGTTCTAAGACGGAAGTTGTTTGATGCTTGGCGATTTGTCCGCTAAAATTGATAGCTGGAGGTAAATCGCTAGCAGCATTTCCCTGATTAATTAACATCGGGAAGCTGGCTAAAGTTTTCGCGGTTTGCGACGAGGTTAGTAAATTTTCGGCTAGGTGCAAAATTTCGGCGATAGAACTTTCGTCGGAAGTTTCGCCCTGATACCAATTTTGTGGCAAATCGGCATTTTCGTCACCGCCAAATTCTTGCAGTTCCGGTAAATCTATTTTTTGACTTGATGCCCGCAACTGTCGGCCCAGCATTCGGGAACTTTGCACCAGCAAATAAGCTGGATAAAGCAGAATTTGGGTGGCGGTGAGAGTTGTTTCTTTAATTTGACGCCAAGTTCGATCGCAATTGTCAGCGACTTGGCGGGACTGTTTCGATATAAAGTTTAATAGTCGGCTTTGGTATGGGCCGTAGTAACCGTTGGACATAAGTTTAATTCTTGAATTCAGATTTTTGATTCGCGCCGGAATTGCTGAATATTGCTGTAAAATCAAAGCGATATCTTAATCGAAGCTTCAAACCCTCTGAAACCTTTATTTCTTCGCGTCCTACCCTTCGGGAACGGCTTCGCCGAACGCGTCTTCGCGGTTCGATATAAGATATTGCACCAATGTCAATAAGCCTTTTACTGACTGCAGGATGCCCACCCCTACTCCCCACAAGAAAATTCACTCTTTGTGGAACAGGCATCTTGCCTGTTCTTGAGAATAGTGCAAGATGTGAGTTCAATCCGATTTTTGATTAATACACAATTCCTATTTTAGCGAAATATGAGCGCTTCTGTGTCACCTGCTAGCAATAATATTTCTGAAGTTGTCGAGAAGTTGCGCCGCCTCAGCCAAGTGGAGGTTCAGTCTGGTTGGAGGTACTGCGATTCTGACTCGGCGGTCTCTTCGGTAAATATTTGTAACAGCCCCGTTGCCGAACTTAACGGGAAAGGACATATTGCTTGGCCGTCTGGGAAGCAAGTTTTGTATTTGGGCCAGCAATTTGTAATTCCTGACAATTTGCACGGCTATCCTGTGGTTGGTTTGCGGTTGCTGCTGGGTTTGACTTGGTGGGCTGAAGATGCTCAAATTTTTGTCAACGGCGAGTTAGTCGGACAGGGAGATTTATTTGATTTTGCCGATCGAGTTTTGTTGAGTTCGTCGGCTAATCCCGGAGATGAATTTTTAGTAATTTTGCGGTTGGTAAGTCCGGGTCACGATAACGGTGCTTTAGTGCGATCGATTTGTTTGTACGAAGCTGCTGATTCTTGTTGTTTCGATCCGGGTTTTGTGGCTGCCGAATTAGAGATTTTGCAAAATTCGCTTAGTCGAAATTTAGAAATTGAAAATTCCCAATACCTCCCCACCGAAATAATAGCAAATCGCCCCCGGTTTGTCAAGGGGGAAATGCTGAAATCTGAGATTGATTTGGCGATGGGTTTGATTGATTGGGCGGCGGTGGGCGATCGCGAAAAGTTCGATCGCTCGCTGTCTGTTTTGCGGCACAATTTACTGGGATATCTGCGGGCTTTTTCGGGGGATTTAGATGAGGGAACCGCAGAGGCCGCAGAGGCCGCAGAGGGAGGAAGAAGAGATGAGGTTGTTGATGTGGGAGAAAGTAGCGATGCTACATCTATATATATAGGAGAAAGCGGCGAACTGACATCTTTTTCTGGGGATTTAGATGTGGGAACCGCAGAGGGCACAGAGGGCGCAGAGGGAGGAAGAAGGGAGGAGGTTTCTCAGGTTGGAGACAATAGCAATGCTACATCTATATATATAGGAGAAAGCGGTGAGCTGACATCTATATATACAGGTAAAATCTATTTGGTGGGTCACGCTCATTTAGATTTGGCTTGGCTGTGGCCTGTCCCGGAAACTTGGGAAGCGGCAAAGCGAACTTTTGAGTCGGTATTGAAATTACAATCTGAGTTTCCCGATTTGATTTTCTGTCATTCTACTCCGGCGCTTTATGCTTGGGTGGAAGAACATCGGCCGGACTTATTTGCTGCGATTAAAAAACAGGTGGCCGTCGGACGTTGGGAAGTTGTCGGCGGGATGTGGGTAGAACCGGATTTAAACTTGATTTCTGCTGAGTCAATGGTGCGGCAAGTTTTTTATGGACAGCGTTATGCAAAAGAAAATTTTGGGGAATTGATGCGGGTGGCTTGGCTACCTGATACTTTCGGTTTTGGGTGGCAATTACCTCAGATTTTGCGGCAAGGTGGAGTTGATTATTTTGTGACGCAAAAGTTGCGTTGGAACGATAGAACGGAATTTCCCCACGGTGCGTTTTGGTGGGAAGGGTTGGACGGTACTAAAATATTTAGTATGATGTCTCCTCCCATTGGTGAAGGCATAGAATCTGTGAAAATGGCAAGTTATGCTTTTGACTGGCAAGCTAAAACTAATTTGCCAGATGCTCTTTGGTTGCCTGGGGTTGGCGACCACGGCGGTGGCCCGACTCGTGATATGTTGGAGGTGGCGAAACGCTGGAAAATGTCGCCTTTTTTCCCCAGGTTGGAGTTTGCGAAAGCGGTTGATTATTTGTCTTTGATTGAGAGTCAGTTTTTACCGGCAGTTGCGACAACTAAGCCCGAAAGCGATGTTCCCGACTCGGACTATCAGGAAAATTTGCGGGCGCTAGAATTTTCAAACTTGTCGGCAATGAAGGATGCAAATCCTCCCATCTCACAACTCAAAACTCTTCCCGTTTGGAAAGATGAACTTTATTTAGAATTCCACCGGGGTTGCTACACGACTCGCGCCGACCAAAAACGACAAAACCGCCGCTGCGAAGAATTGCTCTACCAAGCGGAGTTGCTGTCTTCGCTGGCAACGATTTGTACTGGTGCGGTTTATCCGAAATCTGAGTTAGAATCAGTTTGGAAACAAATTTTGTTTAACCAGTTTCACGATATTTTGCCCGGTTCGGCGATCGCCCAAGTTTATGCGGATGCTAATCTAGCCTTTGCTGAGGTCGATCGCACTTGTCGCGAAATCCTGCTACAATCTTTGGATGCCATCTCGGCTCAAATTTCTCTCCCTTCCCCTCCGCAGCCTGACGCTCAACCGATTTTGATTTTCAATACTCTCAATTGGTCGCGCTCTGAGGTTGTCGCCGTACCGCTTCCCGATTCGCCTGATTCCGCTTGGCAAATTTACGATTTTTCCCGACGGCGATTGGCTTCGCAGATTGTCAGGGGCGATCGACCGCAATCGCAATCTACACTGTTATTCTCGGCAAATAATATCCCCGCCCTTGGCTACCAAGTGTTTTGGCTGTGTCGCGAAGACGCTCAAACTGTGGATAATGCGTCCGCGAGTCCAGAAACTGAAAAAAAGACAGATTTATCAAAACTTACATACGGTATAGCACAAAAAAACACACGTTGTCAAGAAACGCATTTTGCAGCCGCACAAATGGTTCTAGAAAATGAATTTATTCGGGCAACAATAGACGGCAAAACTGGGGATTTATCCAGCATTTGGGATAAAGTAAATAACAGAGAAGTCCTGAATGCAGCAGGCGGCAATCAACTGCAAGCATTTCAAGACAGCGGCCAATATTGGGATGCTTGGAACATTGACCCAAATTATGAAAAACATCAATTACCCACGCCGACACTCAAAGATATTTGTTGGGTAGAGCAGGGAGAAATACGGCAGAGTTTGCGCGTAGTCCGACAAATTGGCAAATCGGAGTTTTGCCAAGATTATATAGTAGAAATAGGTTCGCCGCTGCTGAAAATCAAAACTGTTGCAGATTGGCAAGAAAGTCACGTTTTAGTAAAAGCAGCCTTTGGGTTAAATGTAGAAGCAGATTGGGCAACTTGCGAAATTCCCGGCGGTGCGATCGCACGCACAACCAAGCCGCAAACACCCGCCGAAAAAGCCAAATGGGAAGTGCCGATTTTGCGCTGGACTGATATCAGCAATGACGGTTTTGGAGTGAGTTTGCTCAATGATTGCAAATACGGTTGCGACCTTCAACCAAATCAAATTCGGCTGACTTTGCTTCGGGGTTCGACTTGGCCGGATGAACAAGCAGATTTAGGAGTTTCGGAATTTACTTGTGCAGTTTATCCCCATGCTGGAAATTGGCAAGAAGCCGACACAGTTCGACAGGGCTACGAGTTGAATTTACCACTGCTAGTAAAGGTGTTGCCCAAGTTAGAGAAAAATGACCACAAGACTCTGCCCGCAGTTGGCAAGTTTTTGGATTTGTCCGCCGAAAATTTAGTGCTGATGGCATTCAAACAATCGGAAGATGATTCTAATTTGTGGATTTTGCGGTGTTACGAGTGTCACGGTGAAGAGGCGAAGTTGGAATTAAAGAGCGATTTGGGTTTGGCGATTAGTCAGCCTGTCGATTTATTAGAACAACCCATAAATTTGCCCCAGAAGTCAGACGATGGGACAAGTTTCACAATATCACCGTGGAAAATAGCGAGTTTTGCAGTAAATTTATCATTGCCAATGGAGAATAGTACCCCATCGGACATTTATCCAACCTTTTGAGACTTTGGGAACTTACTGTTAACAAAATTTGTCAACCTGCGCCAATTAGCTCTCACAACTTTCTTCTGATCTAAAATATGCAAAATTACGAACGCTAAAAATGTGTACGCCAGCCAAAAATGCAAACTCCTTCCCAAATCAACCATTGCGGAATTCTGCGGAAACACATCCGGTAAAACAATGCCGAAAAATTTCACATTGTTACTTTTGAAAGAGTTAGAAAAAAAGAAGCCTGTAACCGGAACTAGCCACATAAAAACGTACAAAGTTGCGTGCAAAGCAAAATTTTTGTACCATTCCTTTGTAAACTTTGGCAGGCGTTTTGTATATTTTTTCCACCATACCCGCAACAGAGTTAAAATCCGCCAAGTCAGTAAAGCCATTGTCAGCACCGCTACGGATTTGTGAAAATCATAAAGGGGGCCTCGAATAAACAAGCCTCTCGGCAATCGAGCCATAAACATACCGCCAATAAACAGCACTAAATAGCAAGCTGACATCACCCAGTGTAAGGACATCAGTTGTTTGAACGCAGAATTAAGTCTGGGTTTCGCAGCGGGTTGGGTAGTCACTGTTCCTTACCTCCTTAGCGTTTGCTGGACAAGATTAAGTATAAACTATGGGACTAAAGTCGGTGGCCGATTGTGCATTATAAGATTTACTTAACTTAAGTATTATAAATATTTATTAAACAGTCTAATTAATTAGATTCACGCTCGTCATTCCCAATACAAAACATCGTATTGGGGTCGATCGCCTCCCAAGCAGTTTTCAGGTCGAGTATCCCCAAAAGCCACAGCACTCATCTGACTCGATAATTGCAACCGCCGCCCGGTTCATCCGCAGCCCCGGCAAATATCCCAAATCGAATCCGAAGTAGGTCAGTCCCAATACTAGGTATTTGAGTGTTATCATATATACTTAAAATCATTGATTGCCAGTTTTTTCCATTGTCTAGGATGCTAAAAGTACAGACCGGGTAATTGCAGCTAAACCTGCTGGCATTGCAACTAGCGGGAAATATCGTCGGCAGACGGTCTACTAACTACAAACAAACACAGTGGTTGCATTGGGAAGCGAAAATCAGGGTGCTGGACAAGTGGTATTTTTGTTACAACTTGTAACTTTTTTCAAACAACAGGTTTAATTTAGTTTCACAAAAAAGTTAAATTCCAGAAAGTAAAATTAATTACAGTCGAGTTAAGCTAAAAGTGTTTGCTAAAAAAAGTAATTCAAGCAACCCCGAAACCAACTATTCTCACTTGATCGACACAGAGGGCGAGTTCGCGACAGCAAAACTTGCGTGCAGCCAACAAGTCGAACAAGATTGGTATGGAACTCTCTACGAGAATTTTCCGGGCATTTACTTCGTTCTAGATGCTTTGGGAAGAGTTTTTTCGCTCAATCAATTCGGCGCGTCTCGCCTCGCCTACAAATCGCAGGAATTAATTTGTCATTCAATTTTTAACATATTTTACTGCCAAGAACAAGGCAAAATGCAGGCAGAATTTGCTGGATTGGCCCAGCCGGAAAACGGTACGTCAACTCCAAAAGTTGCCTGTTGGGAAGGCTGCTTGACTTGCAAAGACGGCAAGATTATTAGGGTAAAAGCTACCGCGCGCGCAATGCCGGCGGTAGATTGGAAAATAGAGGAAAATACTAATGGTCGTTCAATTGCCAATTTCCAACGGCCGGCTGTACTGTTAGTTTGCGAAGAAATTAAGGCTGCTTCGCAGTCACCCATGCCGCCCAACCAGAGAGGAAATTGGCGCAGTCCAACTTTGGCGATCGCAAAATTAGCCAAAAGTCAACTTAAAGAACGCCACAATATAGAAGACTTCATCCGCGAAGTAACAGAAACCGCTGTCAGTATTGTCAACTGCGATCGAGCCAGTATTTGGCTGTATGGCGAAGACAAAACGCAGCTTCACTGCATTGACCTTTACGAACAAAATACTAAACTCCATTCTGTACAAATAATCATCACAGCAGCAGACTGTCCGGCATATTTTCAAGCTTTAAAATCGGCAAGTGCGATCGCAACTGTGGCTGCAGAAAATGACCCCAGAACGCGAGAACTTGTCGGTCTTTATTTGCTCGATCGGGGCGCGACTTCCTTGTTGAACGTACCGATTGTGCTAGCAGGTAAAAGCTTGGGAATAGTCAGCGCCGAACGCCAGGGTTCGGACGGTGATTGGACGGAAGAAGAACACGAATTTACCCAAATATTAGCAGATTTTGTATCCTCAAGTTTGTCAGCTAGCGAAAAGTTAAAATTAGAAGCAATGCGGCACGAACAGCAGCAAAACTTGCTAAGCCAATACTACGATCAACTAGAAGAAAGAGTAGAAAGACGCACGGCTGAACTCAAAAAAGCTAACCACAAACTGCAAAAAGAAATAATTAAAAGAAAGCAAGCCGAAGCCGAACTACGCCTGCAGCAACAAGAACAGCAAATAATTTTTGATTCCGTGCCGGCGATGATTTGGCTCAAAGATACCGAAAGTCGCCTGCTGCGAATTAATCAAGCCGCGGCTGCATCGAGAGGTTTGCCTGCCGATCAATTAGAAGGTAAATCTTTTTATGAAATCTATCCAGACGAAGCAGAGCAATATTATTTAGAAGATTTGGAAGTAATCAATTCTGGCGTTCCCAAGCAGGGCCAAGTCGAACTACTGCCAACAGCCTCTGGTCAAAAATGCTGGGTGCGGACAGATAAAATACCTTACCGCGATGAAACAGGTAAAGTCGCTGGTGTAATCGTGTTTGCAGTAGATATTACTGATTTAATTAGAGTCGAAAAAGAACTGCGAGAATATCGCGATCGCCTCGCACAAAAAGTAGAAAAACGTACTGCTATGTACAGGCAAGCCATGACCGCTTTGTACTCGGCAAATACGCAATTGCAACAGTTAATTAACAACAGCTATTCCTCTGGGGAAAATGGCAGCAGCCAGTCAGCAGCACGCTTGCTCGAATGCGAAGCTTATTTTGAAGCAGTTGCCGTGGCTGACCGCGACACAATTTTGAGCGTCAGCAGCAATTTTGCCCAACTTTTCGGTTACGAACCTGCGGAAATGGTGGGAATGAGCTTGCTGGAACTACTGTCGCCGAAATCATACAAACAGGCGTCGCAAATGATTTCTGCAGCCAGCAATACAGTCTGTGAAACTATTTTTCTCAAGCGAGATGGAACTGCTTTTCCTGCTGACGTTCGCAGCAAATTCGTATTTTGGGAAGGTCGTTTAGTCCAGGTAAAAGCAGTCCGAGACCTCACGGAACGCAAATTGCTCGCAGCAGAATTAGAGCGATCGCGCTCTCTGCTGCACGCTACCTTAGAAGCAACGGCAGACGGCATTCTCGCCGTTACTACCGCCGGAGAAATGATTAGTTATAACGAAAAGTTAGTTCAAATGTGGGGAATTTATGAAGAAGTTAGAAACTCAATGGATAGAACGGTGCGGCTGGCATTTCTCACGAAGCAAGTGAAAGATCCGAGGGCTTTTTTGCAGAGAGTTAAAGAATTTTATAGCGATGCGGAGTCGGAAGGTTGCGATATTCTAGAATTTAAAGACGGCCGCACTTTTGAGCGCTACACGCAGCCAATTCGAGTCGGACAAAATATTATTGGCAGGGTGTGGCGCTTCCGGGATATTACCTCTCGCGAAAAGGTGACGGCAATGTTGGGAGATTCTCAAAGGCGCTTTCGGGCAATTTTTGATTCTTCTTTCCAATTTGTGAGCTTATTGAAACCGGACGGCACTCTGCTGGAAGCTAACCAAACTTCTCTAGATTTTGCAGGAATTAAGCTACGGGATGTGGCTAATAAACCGTTTTGGCTATTGCCTTGGTGGGGAGATGCTGAGGAAGTTCAGGAACAGTTGCAAGAGGCGATTTCTCGATCGGCAAAAGGTGAATTTGTCCGCTATGAAGTGGAAGTTCAAGGTGTAAATCGGACGGCAACTGTTGATTTTTCTCTCAAACCGGTCGCGGATGAAACTGGCAAAATAGTATTGTTGCTGCCGGAAGGTCGGGACATTACTGAAAGTAAGCAAGCCCAAGTCGCGCTGCGGCAACAAATAGAACGGGAACGCCTGATCGGGCAGATTCAATCGCGCATTCGTTCTTCTCTGGATCTCCAAGATATTCTCAACACTACAGTAGCGGAAGTGCGGGAGTTTTTGGCAACCGATCGCGTGCTGGTTTTCCGCTTCCGACCCGACTGGAACGGAGATGTGGTGGTGGAGTCGGTTGCAGAAGGATGGATGCCACTCAAGGGGATGGGAATTGACGATTGCTGTTTTGCCAATACTTACATCGGACAGTATTTAAAGGGTCGCATTCGCGCCATAGAGGATATTCATGCTTCTAATTTGAGCGAGTGTCATCTTAATTTTTTGGAGACTTGTCAGGTGAAGGCAAATTTGGTAGTGCCGATTGTCCAGCAGGGCATAGAACCTAGGGAAGGTAACAGTTCTTGTCAAGTGCCGAAGTTGTGGGGTTTACTGATTGCCCACCACTGTTCGGCACCCCGCCAGTGGCAGCAGTTTGATGTGGATTTGCTGAGTCAGTTGGGTACTCAAGTTGCGATCGCGATCGAACAATCTTTACTTTACCAGCAGCTAGCTGCTGCCAACCAGCGGTTGGACGGCTTGGCGAATTTGGACAGTCTGACTCAACTAGCTAACCGCCGCCGTTTTGACGAGGTGATCAACCGAGAATGGGAGCAGTCGAGCTCTTCGGAACCGCTATCTTTGATTATGTGCGACATTGACTGTTTTAAACTTTACAACGACAATTACGGCCACCAAGCCGGGGATGCTTGTTTGCAGCAAGTGGCGCGGGCGATCGGAGATGCTTGCACAAACGCACCCGCAGAGCGCCTCTATTTAGCTGCTAGGTACGGCGGCGAGGAATTTGGGGTAATTTTGCCAAATACGGATGTCGTGGCTGCACAGGCTGTTGCTGAGGGAATCCGCAGCCGCGTCAAAGCCTTAGCAATTCCCCACATTAAGTCTGTTGTCAGCGATTGCGTGACTCTCAGCTTGGGAGTTGCGGCCGTTTCGCAAAGTCAAAATTCCCCGAAAATGCTGATTGAAGCTGCAGATAAGGCACTGTATCGAGCTAAGTCGGGCGGGCGCGATCGAGTGGCTATTAATGAGTAATCAGGTTATTTTAAATTTGAGATTTTAGATTTTGGAATTACTGATGAAGCTGCTGGTTTGGGGCTTGTCTACAGTTGCATTCTTGTTTGAAACTGGTATTACTAAAAAAACGATCGCCCTAACTGGCATAAAGTTAGTGCGATCGCGGTACTATGAATCAGCTATTTATCTATCAGACTCAGCGCGGATTTTTTACGCATTTCCACTGATTTTTTTACAAAACTTTACCGTGAGTAGCGTACAAATATCCAAAAACCACGTTTCTCTACCCGATGTCTCTTTTTTTATTGAACCGCAGAGGACACAGAGAGCGCAGAGGAAGAGAAAAGAGCAAGGAAGGAGTTCGCAATTGATTGGGGATTGCTATAGCAATTACTCACCTATTTCGCTAACAGTTTTTGAAACACCTTATACATATCCTCGGCTAACTTTTTAGGATTCCACAAAGGTGCGAGATGTTCTGGCTGCTTAGATTTTACTAAATGCTCTTTCACCGCATTTCTGAAACCCGCATCACGACCAAACTTAACTCCCCACTGCGTGTATTCTTCCCAACTCCACGCCGCACCTACATCAAGATTTGCACTTTTCAGAAAAGCGTAACCCATGCGCGAAAGATATTGGTCGCCGGATCGAGTTACCACTGGCAAATTCGCCCACAAAGCCTCTAAATTGTGAGTGCCGCCGTTGTAAGGATAGGAATCTAAAAGCACGTCGGCTACATAATAAATAGCGCGGTGTTCTTCTTCACTTCTGGTTTGACCTATAAACTTAATCCGAGCAAAATCTACTCCCTGAATTTCGCATTCTTCGCGGTAAGTGCTGTGAATAATATCGGGGTCGCCTTGACCTTTGCGGATTAACACACTATCTGGTACTTCCTTAAGGATTTGAACTTGAGCTCGTACCATTTCGGGATTAGTTTTTCTCCCTGGCGCAACGCACAGATAAGTCATTTGATCCAAGCCAATTCCGAGAGCGTTTCTAATCGCCTCTCGGTTCACAGGAATGCTTTGCAGTGCGCCAATTGCTACCGAACCAGCAGGCAATCTTACTAACTGTTCTAAGTAATTTTTTTCAACACCAGGGGGGTGAGTGTGTTCGTCGCACAGAAAGTAGTGATTATCTGAAATGTAGGGTGCGTCAAATCCCAGCCAAGAAACGCAAATACCCGCAGGATATTGATACAGCACTTCGACATTTGTGGGCACTGTCATCGAGTCTAAGTCTATCAAAACATCCAAGTTGTCTTGCGCTACTTCGGCAAAGATTTCGCCGCCGTCAGCAAAGCCGTTTGGATATTTTTTAGGCCAGTAAAACTTGCCCGCCATGTCTTCAAACCGCTGCGTAACTTCATCTCGGTGGAGTTTCCCGGTGACGTAAAGGTGAACGTGGGGGGTGATGTGGCTTAATTCGCGAATTAAAGCTTCGCTGCACCAGCCTACTGAGTGGCGGCGGAAGTGTTTGGAAAGGAAGCCGATTTTTAAAGGACGCTGTTCTTTTGTTTGGTACTTGGCTAGGTTGCTTCTGTTAATTTCCTGGCGCTTAGGAACGGCTTTTTGGTAGTATTCTTTGGCAATGAGTCTGTAGAAACTGGCATTTTTTTCGCGGTTGTCTCGCAGGTGAGAAACTGCAAAGAGGAAGATTTCGTAGAGCAGTTTTAGTTCGATTGTGGTAAAACTTTCGACCTTTTCGTAGCAGAGTTTTTCGATTTCTTCGAGTTTCTGAATTGCCTGTTTGCTGACACCTGATTGCAGGTAGGAAAAGACGTAGGCTGTAGCTGACATGACTGGGGCGACATCGCCGCAGTTTTCGCAGTATTTGTCGGCGACGTTGCGGGCTCCGGCGAGGTTGGTGGAATGGCTTAGCAAGTCGCACAGTTGTTGGTAGGCTTCGCTGTATTTGGGGTTGCATTGGATCGCCTTTTCAAATTTGGCGATCGCCTCCAAGGGCTTATCTTGTTTTTGAATGTGCCCCATCCGACAGTAAACCTCTGCCCAATTCGGTTTTAATGCCAAAGCTTGCTGATAGCTGGCTAAAGCTTCTTCCAGCCGCCCCTGCATGGAAAAACAACTGCCGAGGTTAGCGTGAACTTCCGGCCAGTTGGGCTTGATTTTCAGAGTGTTTTGATAATTAGTAATCGCTTCTTCGTACTTGTTTTGCTGTAAAAAAGAGTTGGCTATATTGAAGTGCAGAACTTCTAAATGCGGCTTTAAAGCTACAGCTTTCTGATAGTAAGCGATGGCGGCGTCGAGATTGCCTTGTTGCGATCGCGCGCTGCCGATGTTACCGTAAGCTTCGGCCCAATCCGGTTTAATGGCGATCGCTTTTTCGTAGCATTCGATGGCTTCATCGCGCTTTCCTTGGCTGAAAAGTCGATTACCTAAGTTAAAGTGGAAGTCTGCACCGACTAGCTGCGGGTTGAGTTCGGATGTTCTTTTAAAACAGGCGATCGCTGCTTCGATGTTGCCGTGTTGCTGATATACTTTCCCTAAATTCCAGTGAGCTCCCGCTAAATCGGGACTCAGGGCGATGGCTTGCTGATAATGGGCGATCGCTTCTTCCAAACGCCCCAATTTGAAATACATACTGCCGATATTGGCGCGCACTTCCGCAAAATTTGGCTGCAATTCTAGGGCTTGAGAATATGAACGAATGGCAGCTTCAGTTTTGCCTACTGCTTGCAAGGCATTGCCTAAAGTGACGTAAGCATGGATGAAATCCGGTCGAATTTTTATCGCTTGCTGACAAGCTGCGATCGCCTCTTTAATTTTACCTTGAACTAAAAAGTTTTCTGCCAGTTTTTTGTACGGTTCTACTTCTTCAAAATTGGCAACTTGTCCGGCATCGGGAACATTTAACGATGTAACTTGTTCGGAAAGTTCGGCGGGATTTGTAAACGGAGTATTTAAAGTCTCAGTGGTTGGTGCTGGCGGCAAATTGATGCTCGAAGGCTGCAAGCCGTAGCCTTCATCTTTGTTGACCGATACTGGTTGCGATTCCCCTGATTCTGTTTCTAATTCGATAAAGTTGCTGTCAGTAGTTGCCCGCTCTTTTTGTGCGATTAAACTCGCTAATTTCTCAGCAGCGGTGGCATCTTCCGGTTGCTGTTGCAGCACTTTTTGATAGCAATTAATTGCTGCATCTAACTTTCCTTGCTGCTGCAAAACGCTGCCCAGCATCAAATTAACTGAGCTTAATTGAGGATTAATGGCAAGAGCTTTTTGGTAATAATTTGCCGCCTGTTCCAATTGCCCTAACTTGTAATACATACTGCCGAGATTTGCGCTAGCTTCGGCAAATTCTGGCTGAATTTTTAAAGCTTGCAAGTAAGCTTGAATTGCCCTTTCCAGCTTGTTTTGACTGTGCAGGGCATTGCCCATGGTCAAGTAAGCTGCAGCAAAATTCGGTTTGAATTTAATCGCGAGATTGCAAGAGGCGATCGCCTTTTCAAATTCTCCTTGCAAAACATAAACTTCCGCCAACTTTTTATGAACTTCCGCATCTTCGGGATTAAACTCTAAAGCTTTCTGATAATTCTCGATAGCGCCACCGAGATCGCCTCGCTCTTTCCGCCAATTTCCCTTTTGAAAATAATCTCTCACTGCCTCTAAACCTACTAAAGAATTCCCGATCATTTGCTCTGCCACTCTTACAGATTTTACACTAATAATATTCAACCATTCTACCCACTATCGGTATCGCACAGACCAAGTACACCCTCGATTTATATATTCTACCTGCTGTCTCAGATGATTTTCAGCAGTTGCGCCGCCCGCACCCGCGCCCTCTTTTAAAACTCCGACTATCGCCTCTAAAAACCGCCTTGTATATCCCTCCCAATCTGGTTTACCCGCCCGCTTCCAATTAGTTACCGATGCCAAATTTTCCACCCCTGACATGGAAACTAGACGGGCAAATCCAGCAGTTGTTTCCGGCAAAGCTGCCAATGCACTCGTCACAATCCGGCAACCGCAGGCCATCGCCTCCATCGCGACAATAGATGACGTTTCCAAACAGGTATTCGAGTAAGCTAAAACCGCGACTGAACGCAGTTGCCGGACGAGTTCGGGTTGCGGTACGGAACCGACGTACTCGACGCCTTCTGTTTCCTGGCACTGGCGGTAAAGTTGACAAAAAAAAGCTGGTTATCATTGTCGTATATTTGGTGTACTTTCATGCTTGAAAATAGTTTAATATGGTTATGGAAACAGATTGACGAATTTCGATATCGAGAAATCAGATTTTCATTGTGGCAATTATCCACCGATTTGTGAACTAGATTTTTTTATTTAACCGCAGAGGACGCAGAAGGCGCAGAGAAAAAAGAGAGAAGTTCCCACTTGAAATAATTTGCCAGTTCCCTCTCTTCATCTTCTTCCTCTCTGCGTTCTCTGCGCTCTCTGCGGTTAAATAAATCCATAATAAATGGTATAATCTTAAAACTATTAAGGAGTACCGAACATGACCACAGAACAAGATCCCGTAAAATTGATGAAACAGCAAGTCGGCTTTGCTGCCGCCGATCGCGTAAAATCTGGTATGATTGTCGGACTCGGCACCGGGTCAACTACAGCTTATACTATTCAAGCATTGGGCGATCGCATAAAATCAGGTGAACTCAAAGATATCAAGGGAGTGCCGACATCTTTTCAATCAGAAGTGTTAGCCAAACAGTACGGAGTACCGCTGACAACACTAGATGAAATTGACAGAATTGATGTAGCTATTGACGGCGCTGACGAAGTAGATCCCCACCTCAACTTAATTAAAGGTGGCGGCGCAGCCCACACCCGCGAAAAAGTAGTCGATTACCTCGCCACTCAGTTTATTGTAGTAGTTGACAGTTCCAAAATCGTAGATAAATTGGGTTCGACTTTTCGCGTGCCCATCGAAGTTATACCGATGGCATTAACACCAGTGATGCGCGCCATTGAAAAATTGGGTGGCAAACCCGAACTCCGCATGGGCGTGAAAAAAGCAGGCCCCGTAATTACCGATCAAGGTAATATGGTAATTGATGTCAAATTTGATGACATTGCCAACCCCGGAGAAATGGAAAAAAGCTTGAATAACATTCCCGGTGTGTTAGAAAATGGTTTGTTTGTAGACTGTACAGATTTAGTTTTAGTCGGCGAAATCCAAGACGGAAAACCAGTGGTACGCGAAATTTCTAAATAGTCAAAATTGCCCAGGTTTGGTCATAAACTCTTTGTGGAACAGGCATCTTGCCTGTTCAGAAGAATGCTGCAAAAACTCTTTGTGGAACAGGCATCTTGCCTGTTCAGGAAAATGCTGCAAAAACTCTTTGTGGAACAGGCATCTTGCCTGTTCAGGAGAATGCTGCAATATGCGATTTACAGCCCGCAAAAACACCAAAAACAAGGTTTCTTACCCTATAGCAACCGCCAAGACTCTTAAGAAGTTCTTAATCAGTAAAACCCTTGCGATTGTTACATCTCCCTTCTTCCTTCTTCCTTCTTCCTTCTTCCTTCTTCCTTCTTCCTTCTTCCTTCTTCTATAACTTTGACTTTGATTATGATGATGAAATATCGCAGATTCGGTCGCACAGAATTATCCATGCCCGTCTTTTCCTGCGGTGGCATGAGATATCAGTACAAATGGCAAGACGTGCCAGCCAATGAAATTCCCCCAGACAATCAACAAAATCTAGAAGCGACGATTAGCTACTCGATTGAATGCGGCATCAATCACATAGAAACTGCTCGCGGTTACGGCACTTCCGAGATGCAATTGGGGCGAATTTTGCCGAAGTTTCCCCGCGAAAACTTGATAGTGCAAACGAAAGTTAGTCCCAAACCCAACTCCCAAGAGTTTCGCGAAGAATTTGATAAATCCTTAGCTTATTTGCAACTGGAATACGTCGATTTACTGTCGCTGCACGGCATTAATACATGGGAATTGCTAGACGAGTCTATCCGTCCGGGCGGCTGCATGGATGTGGCGAGAAAGTTGCAAGCAGAAGGCAAAGTTAAGTTTATTGGTTTCTCAACTCACGGCCCGACGGATGTAATTGTCAAAACAATTGAAACAAATCAATTTGATTATCTTAACTTGCACTGGTACTACATCAATCAAAGTAATTGGCCGGCAATAGAAGCTGCTAAACGTCACGATATGGGCGTTTTTATTATCAGTCCTTCCGATAAAGGCGGTCAACTTTACAGCCCGCCGCAAAAATTGGTAGACTTGTGCTATCCGTTGAGTCCGATGGTGTTTAATGATTTGTTTTGTTTGTCGCATCCGCAAGTACACACTTTGAGTTTGGGCGCAGCCAAACCTGAAGATTTTAACGAGCATCTGAAAGCTGTAGAATTGTTAGATAGAGCCGATGAAATTTTGCCACCGATATTAGAAAAGTTAGAAAAAGCAGCCATTGATAAATTAGGAGAAGAGTGGTTTAAGACTTGGCACGTCGGTTTACCAACTATCGAAAATACTCCCGGAGGTATTAATATTTATGTGATTTTGTGGCTGTGGAATTTGGCGCAGGCTTACGATACGATCGACTATTGCAAGATGCGCTACAACCTTTTAGGTAATGCCAGTCACTGGTTCCCAGGCCAAAAAGCCGTAGCTTGCGGGGCGGAACGCCATCGCCTCGATGAATTAGACTTGCGCCGCTGCCTAGCCCACAGTCCCCACGCTGCTAAAATTCCCGGTATTCTCCAAGCAGCCGATCGGCTTTTTGGAGGCGAAGCCATCCAACGCTTGTCCCAAGAATAATCAAAAAAAACCCGGTTTCGAGACAGAAACCGGATTGGTGAACCGGAGCACGTGAGTTAGTTACGCGCATACAATTAGCCTATACTTGAGAAACTCTCACCACCATCGCCCATCCGTCTCATCCATTCGGGCGATACAACTTTTTTTCTCAACTCACTCCCATTTTGCTTTAATCTGAGATAAAACAGTTAATAATTCACTTAGGTACTTTTTATGACTCTCAAACGCCGAGATTTCTTGTATTTGCTGACGGCCAGCGTCGGAGCTATTACCGGAGGTGCTTGCCAAGCATCAGGAAATAATGTATCTCAAGCAAGTCCAATTGCAGAAAGCCCAAAAATAGCCCAAACTCCGGGGCCTTTTACACTGCCACCTCTGCGCTACGAATACAATGCTTTAGAACCGCACATCGATGCGCGGACAATGCAATTTCACCACGACAAACACCATGCCGCCTACGTTAAAAACCTCAACGATGCTGTCAGTAAATACCCGCAACTAAAAAATATCACTGCGGAAAATATGCTGCGAGATTTGAGCAAAGTGCCGGAAGATATTCGCACAACCGTGCGTAACAATGGCGGCGGACACCTAAATCACAGTATGTTTTGGGAAATCATGGGCCCCAACGGCGGCGGCGAACCCACAGGGGCAATTGCAACAGCAATCCAGCAAAATTTCGGCAGTGTGGACGATTTTAAAACAAAATTTAACGATGCCGGCGCCAAGCGTTTTGGCAGCGGTTGGGTGTGGCTAGTCCGTAATAAAGCTGGCAAACTTGAGATTACAACTACAGCAAATCAAGACACTCCTTTCATGGAGGGCAACTATCCAATTATGGGTAACGATGTTTGGGAACACGCTTATTATCTCAAATACCAAAATTTGCGCGCCGACTACTTAAAAGCTTGGTGGAATGTGGTTAATTGGGCGGAAATTAACAAGCGCTACGAACAGGCGATCGGGTAGTTTTCAATTAGATGAAATACAGGACACGGCCGATGAAATACAGGACACGGCAGTGCCGTGTCCCTACTAGCGCACGGGACGATCGAACTGCTGTACAACTTTCCGCAAGTAAACGCAGTGCCGCGCCCCCTGACTCGTCGGCGTTGTGAATGCTTCGACTGACTCAACTGTGCCGCCCAAATGCTCGATCGCCCTTTGCAACTCAGTTTCTTCCTCCACCGTCCAATTCCCACGGTAAAGTACAGCCAAACCGCCATTTTTCAGCAGAGGCAGCGCGCATTTAGCGCAGAGAGAAGCTGCTCCCACTGCTCGAAGAACGGCTAAATCATAAGCTTGTTTGTGCTGTGGCTGTCGGGCAATTTCATCGGAGCGGCCCAACAAAGTCGCCGCATTCTCTATCCCTAAAGACGGTACAACTGTTTCCAAAAAAGTAATTTTTTTGCGCGTAGAATCGAGCAAGGTAACTGATAAATGCGGCAGGGCGATCGCGATCGGCAGACCCGGAAAACCCCCACCTGTCCCGATATCGATCGCTTTCTGAACCGACTCGGCGGCCAATTCGGGATTTTCCGCCGAATTGTGATTAGTTGGCAGCAGTCTGGCAATTCCCCGCAGAGAATCCCACAAATGTTTTTCCCAAAACTCCATTGGCTCAGTAATTCGAGTTAAATTCAAGGAGCGATTTCCCTCGACAATTAACTCATAAAGTCGCTGAAATTGTTGTTGCTGCGACTCATTCGGCTGCCAATTCAGCGTTTTTTGCCACAACTCGTTCATCTGGGGCAACACAGGCATTTTAATATCATTCATCAGATTCTATTTCCACTCTTTTCTTTGAGTCCGCACAGGCGGACTTTGTTTGTGTAGTCGCGAATTTTATTCGCCGACAATTTCTTCAGTCCGCGCAGTCGGACTTTGTTTGTGTAGAAGCGAATTCTATTCGCTCCCAATTGATTTAGACGCGAATTCTATTAGCCGGGAAACCATTGGAAACGCCAAAAAAATCAAACGCAACTCGTTTCCTTAGCTTCTAATTTAGCCCGATCGACCTCTTGCAAATCCCCGTGGTTTAGAGTCCAAAATTTATCGGCTACACTCAACAAATCGCTAGCATCGTGAGTAACAATCAACAAAGTCCAGTGACTTTTCAACTTACTCAACAAGCTTACCAACTGCCGCCGCATCGACCAATCTAAACCCGCCGTCGGTTCGTCCAAAAGTAGCAAATGCGGCTGCCGAATTAGCTGCACCGCCAGGGCTACCCTGCGCTGTTGTCCGCCGCTCAAAGCGTGGGGGGAAGCGCGCAGCGGCAAATGTCCTAGTCCCACTTCTGCCATTGCTGAGTTAATTTGTTCTTGTCCCAATTCAGGATGCCCCAACCGCAATTCTTCTAAAATTGTGCCTCCGCAAAAATGCCTTTCGGGAAACTGGAATACTAACCCTCCTAACTGTTGCAAGTGTTCGGGTGTTAATTCCTGTTCCCGCCAACGGATATCGCCGCTAGTTTTTTCGGCTAAACCTGCTAATATTTCTAATAGCGTACTTTTGCCTGAACCGCTGCGACCCACAATCAGCCCCATTTGCTGCGATGGCAGTTCTAAGTTAATATTTTTCAGAATAGGATTCGGACAGGCGGTAGGATGATATACTAAGTTTTTTAGATAAAGCATTAACGGCAGTTGTTAGTTGGCAGTTGGCAGTTGTTAGTTGGCAGTTGTTAACACTCAACAGTCAACAATCAGAAAAATAGTTATTGTTGGAGGGGGGAACTTCTGGTTGTGCTATTGATAGTTAAGGCTGTTTTTGGCAGGGGTCGATCGCACACAATTATTTTACATAAATCTTAACAAAAATTTCCTTTTTTTTTCAGGAGTGGCGTTTGATTTTTCTGTTTTTTCATGGTATAGTTTAATAATGGAAATCTGTCCGTCAATATATTACAAGTCACACTCCCATTATTAAAATATACCTCAACAACCACAAAAAATCAAGCAAATTTCACTCTTTTTTTGGTGGCGGCCCGAAAGTCTGAAAATTTAACTCTCTTGTTTCTAGTTTACAGTATATTACATTGAGAGAATTGACGATGACGAAAACTCCTTTAGCATCGGTGGGCAAGCAAATGTTAAGTTCTAAACAGACAGTGCGGGCGATCGCCTGTGCAGGAGCGATCGCCCTCAGCATCTGCATTAACTCAGCAGTAGCGGGCGATCCCTTTCGCAGCAGCAACCCGCAGGCGATCGGGCCCAACACCGAAACCGCTTTCAAAACAATGTTTCAGCAAGGAAACTACAAACAAGCAAAAGCACAAGTTCAACAAGCACTATCCACCGAACCAAACGAGCCGCTAGCCTATGCAATGGCAGCCTCCCTCTCATACATCGAGCAGGACTTAAACTCGATGAATTCCTACGCGCAAAAAACCCGCGAAGTCGGCGAAAAATTGACTAAAACTAATCCATTGCGCGGCAATATTTACACAGCAGCAGGTCACTTTCTAGAAGGGGCGAACATTATAGCCAAAGAAGGAACAGCCAAAGGCGCGCCCCAAGCTTTGAGTAAATTGCGAGTAGTATTTCAATACCTAGAGGCCGCAGAAAAAATAGCTCCCAACGACCCCGAACTCAACCTAATCAAAGGCTACATGGACTTAATGCTAGCCACAAACCTGCCCTTTTCCAACCCCAACGAAGCCATTCAAAGACTCGAACAAAAAGCCTCTCCCCGCTACTTAGCTTATCGCGGCATGGCAGTAGGCTATCGAGACTTGAAAAAGTACGATCGCGCTTTAGAGTTTGCCAACAAATCCCTAGCAGAAACGCCCAACAATCCCGAACTTCTCTATCTAAAAGCACAAATTTTGTTCTCCAAATCCCAGGGAAAAGACAGCAACAAAACCTTACTTGAGGAAGCCCGAAAAAACTTCGACGCCGCCTTAGCAAAACCAGACCAACTGCCGCGCAGTTTAGTAGCCGAAATCTTCTTTCAGCAGTGCAGAACCCGTAACCGTCTCGACAGCCAATCTCGCGCCTGCGACCCGATGCGCGATAAAATCAGAGATGCAGATGGAGTCTGGGGGCCGGCAGCCTTACCACCACTATAAAAAGAGTCAGAGTAAAAGTCAGAAGTCAGGAGTCAGGAGGAAAATTTTCCCTGTCTCCCTCTCTCCCAATTTTCCTCTCTCCTACAATCCAATTCCTGCAATTCCATTCCCTTTCTTTGAAAAAATTGATGCAAGTAGAGTTTCGCGAGTTTAACCCCTTTGACCTCTGGATTTGGCTGAAGTTCAGCAACGTGCCTTCAAACGGTGAAAAACAGTATGTTGAAGAAGTGTTTGACTCTTGGTTTTTCTTGGGAAAACTCGGAGGATTTAATGCGGAAAATTTGCAAGTTCAAGATGAAGGCTTAGATATCAGCCAGATGAATTACGATGTTAATCTAGCCGACCAAAGTATGATGGCTTTGATGCACAATATGGGAGAAATGGAGTATCAAGGTTCTTGGGCTCGCTGCTGGTTTGATTTGGGCACTAGCGATGCAATTGGCCTCGATGTTTTGATTAATGTTTTCCAGCAACTCAGCAAAGAATTCGTAACGATTGAAAAACTGATTATTGGCGGGGAAAATAGAAACTGGCCCGTTGACAACAGTCGCCGTCGAGAGTCTTTTGCTGCTGATAATTAGTCATTAGTGATTACTCATTAGGGGCGGATTCTACTCGTTACTAGGCTCTGCCTGGTAACACATATCCGGAGGCTCTGCCTCCTATTTTGCTGCTCCGAAAGCGAGGCAGAGCCTCTGGACATTGATTCCTAGGCAGAGCCTAGGAACCAGTTAATGATTGATTACTAATTATGCAAAAAGGTAAAATTCGCGTAATTGTTTTAGGATTAATTCGATCGGGCGATCGCATCTTCGTGTCAGAATGCGAAGATCCGGTCAAACAAGACACATTTTACCGAGCTCTGGGCGGTGGCGTAGAATTCGGAGAGCACAGCATCGACGCTTTGCGAAGAGAGTTTCAAGAAGAAATTAAAGCCGAGTTAACAAATATCAAATATTTGGCTTGTTTGGAAAATTTTTTTATTTTTAATGGCCAAGCCGGACACGAACTAATACAACTCTATGAGTGCGAATTTGTCGATCGCAAATTTTATGAATTGGAGAGTCTGGATTTTGCAGACGGAGATGGGGAACATACTGCATTTTGGATGCCGATCGAGCGCTTTCGGTCGGGCGAATTGCGCCTAGTTCCAGACAAATTTATCGACTACTGCGAAGGCTAATAACTCAACCAATACCAAAAAACAAATACCTGATATGGGAGAATTACACCTAAAATATTTGCCGTAGGGGCGGGTTTCACCCGAAATATTTGCTATAACTAACAGGATGAATAAACCCGCCCCTTCCTTCTTCCGCCCAGCGCGTTACATTTAACTAGCGAAAACTAGGCAGAGTCCGCAACAGCTCATAGAGCAAAGAGTTGATAAAACCGAGGGCGATAGCCCCCAGCAAAGCACTCCAAATTCCCCACCGCAAGCGAAATCCTTCGACTAGCCAAGCCGCCAATCCAAAGATAATGGCGTTGATAACAATTATCCACAAACCAAAAGTTACCAACACCAAAGGAAAACCCAAAACCACAAAAAGCGGCCGCACCAAAGCATTCAGCAATCCAAAAACCGCCGCCGAAATCATCGCTTTTCCAAAAGTGTCAATATCCACCCCGATGGGCAACTTGGAAATGATAAAAAAGCTCACGGAAGTAACTAGCCAAGCAATTACCAGCGAAATAATATCCATGTGCCAATCTCCTTAAAAAAGCTAAACATTAAATCGGAACAACAGCACATCCCCCTCTTGTACAACATACTCTTTACCTTCACTGCGAACTAAGCCTTTTTCCTTAGCCGCATTCATCGCGCCCGTAGCAACCAAATCTTCATATGCTACAGTTTCGGCCCGGATGAAACCCCGTTCAAAGTCCGAGTGAATCACCCCCGCAGCTTGCGGTGCTAACATTCCGGCGATAATTGTCCAAGCGCGAGTTTCCTTCGGCCCGCTAGTAAAATAAGTCCGCAAACCCAATAATTCGTAAGTAGCTCGAATCAGAGATTTCAAGCCACCTTCTTTGACCCCCAGAGATTCTAGGAAATCCGTTCGTTCTTCCTCAGATAACTCCACCAATTCTGACTCAACTTGCGCCGAAACAATAACAACCTTAGCATTTTCTTTAGCTGCTACTTCCCGCACTTGTTCGACATAGCTATTTCCTGTTGCTAAGTCGTCATCAGATACGTTAGCAGCATAGATAATTGGTTTGTTGGTCAGTAATTCCAAACCTTTAACTAATTCAGATTCTTCATCTGTGAAATTGTACTGCCGTGCTGGTTTCCCGGCATTCAAAACTGCGACCAATTTTTCGAGTACATCCACTTCTGCCTGAGCTTCCTTATTGTTGCGGGCTAGCTTGCGAGTGCGATCGAGCCTGCGTTCAATTTGAGCTAAGTCTGCTAAAATTAATTCGAGATTGATAATGTCAATATCTCGCTGGGGATCGACAGAACCGGCAACGTGAATAATATCATCATTGTCAAAACAGCGGACAACGTGGACGATCGCATCCACAGCCCGAATGTGAGACAAAAACTGATTTCCTAATCCTTCCCCCTGACTCGCCCCCTTCACCAAACCCGCAATATCCACAAATTCCATCCGCGTTGGCACAGTTTGCACGGAATTGGAAATATTGCTCAGCACCTTCAACCGTTCGTCTGGCACTGCCACGATACCCGTATTTGGCTCGATCGTACAGAAAGGAAAATTAGCAGCAGTCGCCTTGGCATTAGCAACCAGAGCATTAAACAAGGTAGATTTGCCAACATTAGGCAGTCCGACAATTCCGGCGGTAAGCATAGCTATTTAGAAACATATCACTGTATCAAAATATCATAAGCAATAGCAATATATCTGACTTGTGTGTTTTAACTTCCACTGCTAAGCTTGAGTAAATATACAACTTAAGGTAGATGGCTCAATGGTTAACCGATGGTTAAGCAAAGTGACGATCGCTGCGGTGCTCTCGCTGCCTCTGTTAGGACTCACAGCAGCTAGCGTTTTCGCTGAGAGGGTCAAACTTTCGGTGATTAACAACAGCGGCAAGACGATGACAGTCCTCCAGTCGAGTAATTCCGACGATGATTGGGGAGAAAACCTGTTAGACGGTCCGCTTGCCGATCGGGGCACTGTCCCTTTTGAATTTGATTCAGCTGAGTACGAGGATGATATCTCGGATGGCTGTGTTTTTGATATCATGGCCACATACTCTGACGGCACACAGTCTGATTTGCGTGGTATTAACTTTTGTACAGCGCCGTCGATCAACTTCAGTAAGTAGTTAATCGATAATTTAGGCAAAAACCGAGTTTTTTCAAGTCTGATATTCCACAAAAATATTGGGGACTTTGGGGAAACTCGGTTTTTGCGATCGGCCTGACAAACAATCTTAAATTTCGCGATCGACTAAAACATAATTTAAACAGGTTCAGGGATTGTCTGAGGAATAGGTTCCGGCACTGTTTGAGGAATCGGAGAGGGTACAGTTTCCGGCACCGGTTCGGGAATTGGCTGCGGAATTGGCGCAGGTACGGGTTCCGGTACGAAGCCGGGAATCGGTTCGGGTACGGGGCCCGGCACTGGTGGCGATGCGGGTATAGTCGGCACCCCCGGTTCGGTACTGGGAATCTGGGGGCCTGGAAACGGACTAGGGTTGGGAAAAATCATGTTAGTGTTTGGCTCGCTAATAGAGATGTTCCAAAAACATTTGGTCGCCACTTCTAGCTATATTTTTCAACAAAAATAACTGAGTTGTGGTATTGTTTTATCTCATAATTTTAAACTCAAGATTGCGACGGACACATCTATCTAAATAGCTATAATTAACTATTAAGTCAGCATAAAATTATACCTTTGGCATTAAACTAAGTAAGTGGTTACAAATAAACATTAGATGGGGAGGGCGCGTGAGTACAGCAAGAAACTGCCTGAGAGTAAAGGTACTCGATCAACCCGTCCCTACAAGATATTATGGTTTTTTCATATCGCTCTACTTAGATATCAAATACAGCAATCAAGATTAAGCGTGTCACCAGCAAACTCTCAACAACAAACGCCCCTATTAGATGCTTTGCGCGATCGCACAAATCATCCGCACGCCCCATTCTACGCCCCCGGACATAAACGCGGACAAGGAATCTCTCAACCCCTAATTGACTTATTCGGTGCGGCAGTATTTCGATCGGATTTGCCCGAATTGCCAGAATTAGATAATCTCTTTAACCCAGAAAGTGCAATTGCCGAAGCTCAAGACTTAGCCGCCGCAGCATTTGGAGCTCAATCAACTCGGTTTTTGGCTAACGGTTCAACTTGCGGAATAATCGCCGCCATCTTAGCAACTTGCGGCCCAGGAGATAAAATTATCCTACCTCGAAATATCCACTCCTCGGCGATTTCTGGTTTAATTTTATCGGGTGCAATTCCGATTTTTGTCAATCCAGAGTACAACTCGGATTGGGATATTGCCAACAGCATCACCCCAGAAGCCACAGCCTTCGCATTAGAACAACATCCCGACGCCAAAGCAGTAATGATGGTTTACCCAACCTATCACGGTGTCTGCGGGGATTTGCGGGCGATCGCCCAAATTACCCATCAATACAATATACCGTTATTAGTAGATGAAGCCCACGGCGCGCACTTTAACTTTCATCCAAACTTGCCAGAACCGGCACTATCAGCAGGTGCCGATTTAACAGTACAATCAATCCACAAAACCCTCGGTGCAATGACACAAGCATCGATGCTTCACGTCAAGGGTGATCGCATAGATATCCAAAAAATAAATAAAGCATTGCAGCTAGTACAATCCACCAGCCCCAGCTACTTATTATTAGCATCCCTAGACGCAGCCCGCCAACAAATCGCACTCCACGGCAAAGAGTTAATGGCGCAGACTTTACAGCTAGCAGAAAAAGCGCGATCGCGCATCAGTCAAATTCCCGGCTTATCAGTTTTAGAACCATTAAATACTCCGGGTTTTGCAGCATTAGACCGCACCAGGCTAACAGTAAAAGTATCAGATTTAGGAATCACAGGATTTGCCGCCGATGAAATTTTGCACTCTCAACTCGGCGTCACGGCAGAATTACCAATGGCCAGACATTTAACATTTATTATCAGCTTGGGAAATACAGAATTAGATATTGACAATTTAGTTAAAGCTTGTACTCTTTTAGAAGGAAGAAGGAAGAAGGAAGAAGGAAGTTCGGCAACGAGCACTGTACAAGATGTAACGGATGTCAGGAAGAAAGAAGAAGTCCGAGAGAAGAAGTCCGAGAGAAGAAGTCCGATGTCCGATGGAAGATTTGCCCACTCTCCCACTCTCCCACTCTCCCCCTCTCCCCCTCTCCTCTCCCCCCGCGAGGCTTTCTTTTTTCCAGCGGAAACAGTACCAGCAGACAAAGCAGTCGATCGACTCAGTGCCGAACTCATCTGTCCCTACCCCCCAGGAATACCAGTCCTGATGCCCGGTGAAATCATTACCCCAGAAGCCGTTGACTACCTGCAACAAATCCTGGCCGCCGGCGGAAAAATCACAGGTTGTAGCGATCCCGGCCTCCAAACTCTCAAGGTTGTGCGACAGTAAATATTAAGGCTTGGGGGAAATTGGCAGAATTTCTACTTCTTCCGCGAGTTCCAACTTCGGTCTTGCTTCAATCAAAAATCAAAAATCAAAAATATAACTATGCTTTGGCCCTACGTCACTCCAGGCATCCCGGATGACTTATTTGAACGTTTACCGGGCATTCCCATGAGTAAGCGAGAAGTCCGACTGCTGTTAATCTCCCACCTGCGGCTGCAAGCAGATTCAGTCGTGTGGGACATCGGTGCAGGTACTGGTACGATCGCCGTAGAAACAGGTTTGCTGTGTCCTAAAGGTCGGATTATTGCCGTTGAAAGGGACGAAGAAGTAGCAAGCTTGATTCGCAGAAATTGCGATCGATTCGAGCTCGACAACGTAGAAGTCATAGAAGGTAGTGCCCCGGAATGCCTGGAAAACCTGCCCCAACCCCCCCACCGAGTCTGCATCGAAGGAGGTCGCCCCATTAAAGCCATTCTCCAAGAAGTCTGGCGGTACTTGCAACCCCACGGTAGAGTTGTCGCCACAGCATCGAATTTAGAGAATCTTTACGCCCTTTCCGAAGGTTTCGCCGAGTTACAAGTCCGCAACATTGAAGTAGTCCAGTCCGCCGTCAACCGCTTGGAGACTCGCGGCCTCAGTCAAACCTTTGCCGCCGTCAATCCCATATTTATTCTCAGCGGCGAAAAGCTGGATTAGAAGTTAGTTGACAGTTGACAGTTAACTTTAACCTGGTTCCTCGGCACAGCCTGGGAATACATACCCAATGCCCCATGCCCTATGCCCTATGCCCATTCCTAAATGTAATTCTTAATCTTTTTTAAGTTCACTTAACCTTCATACTTAAGAATAGGGGCCACCATAGCTGGATTGACCGCCTGACTTGAGATATTGGATGACCGATGGGGGATGGGGGTTAGTTGTGCAAGGGATCAACTCGTGCTCTAGAAAAATCCCAAATCTCAAATCCAAAATCCAAAATCCAAAATCCAAAATCGAATGATCCACCGCCGTCTGCAAGAGAAATTCATTTTATGCCTTGGTCTCGTATCCTGAGTGGAATAGTTGCGATCGCCCTTGCTTTGGGAATGATTATTATGGGCGGATGGTACTTCACCGTCGGCTTTGGAGTCATCGTCTACCTAGGCCAATTGGAATATTTTCAATTAGCCAGGGCTAAAGGTATTGCACCCGCTGCCAAAACTACCTTAGCCGTCAGTCAAGGGCTATTAATTACTGCCGCCCTAGCACCGGAACTCGTAGATGCCATGTTCCCCTTAGCGGGAACCTTAATCTGTTTCTACCTGTTATTCCAACCTAAATTATCGACGATCGCCGATATTGCCTCCTCAGTTTTAGGATTGTTCTACGGCGGTTATTTGCCCAGCTATTGGGTACGGCTGCGAGTCGGCCTCGACCCAGCCAATCTTGCTACAACCCAATTTTCGCAAGCAGTAGCAAGCAATTTGCCCGTTAACATTTACTCGCCGCCGTCTTGGACAACTTCCAGCCATATATCTTTAGGATTGACTTCGCTGCTGCTGGCTTTCTTCTGCATCTGGGCCGCTGACATTGGGGCTTATTTTGTCGGCAAATTCTTCGGGCGCACTAGCCTATCCCACATCAGCCCCAAAAAAACCGTTGAAGGTGCCGTATTTGGAGTTTGCGGCAGCATCGCCGTGGCAGTCGCTGGTTCTTGGTATTTACACTGGCCGGGGTGGCAGTATACTGGGGCTGCTTTTGGTATGTTGATTGGGGTTGCTAGCCTGTTGGGAGATTTAACTGAGTCGATGATGAAGCGAGACGCCGGCGTTAAGGATTCGGGACAGTTGATCCCCGGTCACGGCGGCATTCTCGATCGCACCGACAGTTATGTTTTTACCGCACCGTTAGTCTACTATTTTGTCACTTTACTGTTGCCCGCGATCGACTCTTTTTTAATTAATCGGTAATTGGGAATTGGGAATTGGGAATTGGGAATTGGCCAAACAGGGCATTGGCCAAACAGGGCATTGGGTATGTATTCCCAGGATCTACCGAAGAACCAGGTTAAAGCCAACAGCCAACAGTCAACAGTCAACTGTCAACTAACTAAGGCAAAACTCTAATTCCCCCCCGACAAACAATCTCCCCCGGACTCAAAATCAATTCTTCTATCTCAACTTCCGGCCCAAAATCAATTTTAAAACCATTGAAATCACTGCTCTTTAATTCTCCATCCATTTCGATTTCTGGTGATTCAAACATCAATTCGCGACCGCTGGCTATCCGCAAACCAGTCCGCAATACCAAAGGAATTTGCCTACCGCCAGCGCGCAAAATTGTCGCCGAAAGCGTTAACAAACCCCCCTCAATTGCAATCTGCGAATTTTGCAACTTCAGCGACTTTTCCCTATCTGTTAGTGGCAGCAGGGGGAGCAAAAATTCGCTCAAAGCATCAGCCAGCAAAGGCGCTTTCAGCGACGCATTCAAATCCGCTTGGCTGACCCTCAAAACACCTGTTACGGGAACGGATTCCAGGAGGCGCAGGGGTTGGCCTTTGAGAGCTTGACCGAGGTTGATGCGAATGCCACAGCCCTCTATGGCAACGTCAGTTAGGTGTAGTCCTTTATACACAGCACCGATCGCGGCCGCCGTGACTTTGGGGATCGCACCGCTGAAGATTTGTCGATCGCTCCCCTCAATTTTCACCTTCAACTCGTCCACATGCTGAACTTGCGATCGCAGCCACAACTGCACCGCCGGAGACAGCACCGCGCTCGCGATCCGGCTGCCTTGACTCGGCGAAGCTCTCCCCGGTTCCTCGCCCAGATTAACAGTCTCACCAGAGCCAGCAGCGCCATCTCTATTGTCAAATTGAAGAGAGTTTCGATCGACAGTCATAAACAATTTCAGAATATAAACCTTAATATTCAAGCACAGAAATTTAACTAGAACTTGCACATCTGGACTCAAAAACCCGATTTCTGCACAGATGTACTGCTGTCAACCTTTGATTTTTCTTAGAAACAGGGTTGATGAAAACCAGTCAGATTAACTCCAAAACCAAGCAGAAATCTGGCATCAGCAACGCCAGAAGCAGAAAAATTCTCACCTTTCCCCCCTTGGGATCTTTGGGTAGTTCACGAGTTGTGCGATCCCGATGAAAAATTCGCGATCGAGCGTATAAATTTAACCAGTAGTACGGAATTTATGGTAGTGTTGGTTTATGGTCGGGTCAGACCCACACCTTTCAAACCAGCCGCAAACCAACGGTGCAAACCTGTGCCTGCCGCGAGTCTTTTCGTCGTAGTTTTTGCACAGCATTCAGGGTAATGCCATCAGGACAATCTGCACCGGGCACAAGGACAATCTGCACTCTTGCCGGACGTCCTGTAATAATTGGTCAGCATTATAATTTATTCCCAACCAGGAATTGAGCATTGCTAGTACGGTTAATCAATTAACCGTGTCGTGTTTCCTCCCCACCGCTGGCTCGTTGGGGATTTCCACACTCCCGTCATGTCTGATGAAAGGCTGCAAAAAATCCTCGCCCAGTGGGGCATTGCCTCTCGCCGTCTTGCAGAACAGATGATTGTAGCTGGACGAGTCCGAGTTAATGGCAATATTGTTCACTTAGGAGAAAAAGCGAATCCCGATCGCGATCTCATCCAAGTCGATGGAGTCCCGGTGAAACCAACGGATAAACCCGCAAAGGTGTATCTGTTGCTCAACAAACCGGCAGGCGTAGTTTCTACTTGCAGCGATCCAAGATCCCGATCGAAAGTTCTCGACTTGCTGCCACCCCAACTGCGTTCGGGTCAAGGCATCCACCCCGTAGGACGCTTAGATGCAGATTCCACCGGCGCCCTCTTGCTCACCAATGATGGTAAGCTGACATTTTGTTTGACCCATCCGCGTCACTCGATCGCCAAAACTTATCAGGTTTGGGTGAGCGGCGATCCCCCGGAACCCATACTACAAACGTGGCGTCAGGGCATCATCTTGTCCGGCAGAAAAACTTTGCCCGCGAAAGTTAAAGTTATCGATCGCGCGCAAGACCAAACTCTGTTAGAAGTCATTCTATCAGAAGGCAGAAACCGACAGATTCGGCGAACAGCCGAGCTCTTGGGATATCCCGTGGTGCGCCTGCACCGCACAGCCATTGGCCCGATTCAATTGCAGCGGCCCGGTTCGCCAATATTGCCACCAGGCTGCTGCCGACCCCTAGAAGATGCGGAAATTATTTATTTATGGAATCTAGTCAACCTAACATCAATAAGCGTGCCAGTAAATTCCCAGGAGCACAGCATATGACAAAGAATTTATTGTTTTTATTCTTCAAAACCACTAAGCAGAAACTGCACTCCCAAGAGCCAGAACCAGCTCAGAAGAAGCTAGCGGAAATAGGAGCTAAACTCCGTCAGTACCGCGAACAGCAGTCGATTTGTTTGGACAAAGTAGCCGTGGTAACAATGATTCGGCGGAATCTGCTACAAGCAATCGAGGACGGTCAACTCGACCAACTTCCCGAACCCGTCTACACTCAGGGTTTGATCAAGCGCTACGCTGAAGCAATGGGTTTGGACGGAACTCAGTTTGCCGAATTTTTTCCGATCGAACCGCCGCCCCGATCGATAAGCAAGCTATCTTGGCAAGATGGGCCTCAGTTGCGGCCGATGCACCTCTACCTCTTTTACACATTTCTAATTATCTGTTCGGTCAATGTCTTATCTCAATTGATGAGCGGTTCTGTTACCGCAAAAAACGGTGCGGGAGCCGAAGAACTAGCGCTTGGGCAGCAAGAACAAGCTCGCGCCGCTGCTGAGGCATCAAGAGCCTCACAAAATCAGAAACCGGATAGTTACGAGGCTGTCGAAGCAGTAAGAACCGGTCAAAATTTAAATAAATCTGGCAATAAACCAGTAATGGTTAGCGTCACTTTTAAAGCAGAATCGTGGATGCAGGTTGAAGTCGATGGTAAAACAGAGTTTGAGGGAACTTTGCCGACCGGGACTGTTCGCACCTGGGGGGCTCAAAAGCAATTGGTAGTGGTAGCAGGTAACGCCGGCGGGGTAATGGTTGCTGTTAATAACGGACAAGCCGAACAACTCGGAGAGCCTGGAGTCGCTAAAGAAGTTGTTTTTAAAGCAAGCGAACTTAAGCCTTCAGCACCGCCCCAGAATGAAGGTTGAGTGTTAATGGGTAATTGTTAATGGGTAATAGGTAATAGCGGGCAGTCCATACATTTTAATTAGAATGTCCGTCTTGATGCACTCATTACCAATTACCAATTACCCATTCTATCAAACCCGGTTGCATCGGAATAGTCATATCCAGTCAACAGTCAATCGATTTTAGATTTTAGATTTTAGATTTTAGAATTGAAGCATTGACCCCACGGATAAATACGTTCGGCAAGTTTCATGGGATACAGGTTTTTTATTTCTGGACGGATGAATCCGGGGGCTTGTATCCTGGATGCTTTCGGTTAACAATCACGGATGGTGCAACCGGAATTGATAGAATTCATCTGCGTTAATCTGTGTTGCATCTGCCTGT
The DNA here is from genome assembly GCF_036705285.1 of Microcoleus sp. B4-C1. Taxonomy (NCBI): domain Bacteria; kingdom Bacillati; phylum Cyanobacteriota; class Cyanophyceae; order Oscillatoriales; family Microcoleaceae; genus Microcoleus; species Microcoleus sp. B4-C1. The sequence goes on from NZ_JAUBUC010000030.1 coordinate 47,877, forward strand.
ATCTGCGGTCAAGAAAAGATAATTTCTGAACCGCCCCGGACAAGGGATTGACGCTGATTCACGCAGATAAAGAGAAGAGAGATAGGAATAATTCCGATGTTAACAGATTTGATATTACCCATTAACAATTACCAATTACCCCTTCCCGACAATCAATGTTTATTAGGAGCGCGCCCGGAGATGTAAGTCATAGTTTTTAGCCGATCGCGCACTTCCCAATTCACAGCTTCGGGCCGATACCGCCAGCCCCAATTTCCCTCTGGTTTCCCCGGAAAATTCATCCGCGCGTCAGTACCTAAACCCAACAAATCTTGAAACGGCACAATTGCCATATTAGCAACAGAAATCCAGCCCATGCGGATTAAAGACCAGTGAATTCCTTGGGGATCGATGCAGCCCAAATAACGCAAAACCTCGTCTCTTTCGTAGTTTTGCAGTTGATTGAACCATCCAACAGTCGTGTCGTTGTCGTGGGTGCCGGTGTAGACTACGGAGTTGCGATCGTAATTGAAAGGCAAAAAAGGATCGCCCGGACCAGCGCCAAAAGCAAACTGCAAAATCTTCATTCCTGGAAACTCGTATCGATCGCGCAAAGCTTCCACTTCTGGAGTAATTACCCCTAAATCCTCAGCGATAATCGGCAAGTTGCCAAACTTTTCGTTAATTACATCCAACAAAGCTGTTCCCGGCGCTTTAATCCACTCTCCCTCGATCGCAGTTTCTTGTCCGCGCTTCACCGCCCAGTAAGCGTCAAATCCTCGAAAGTGGTCGATCCGAGTCACGTCTACATAAGAGAAAATCGCTTCAAAACGCTGCACCCACCACTCGAAATTAGTTGCTTGCAACTTCTCCCAATTGTATACGGGGTTGCCCCACAATTGACCTGTTGCACTGAAGTAATCCGGGGGAACTCCGGCCATTAAAGCTGGTTCTCTGCTGGCTTCATCCAAGCAGAATAAGTGGGGATTCGACCACACATCCGCGCTGTCGTGAGCTACATAAATCGGAATGTCACCAATAATTTGAATGTGACGCTGGTTGGCATAGCGTTTCAACTCCGTCCACTGGCGGAAAAACTCAAATTGAACGTATTTGTAGTAATAAATCTCAGCATTTAGCTGCTGGCGCCACTTTTCTAGGGACTTGGGTTCTCGACGGGCAATTTCGGGTTCCCAATTGTTCCAGCTAACACCGCCAAAGTGATCCTTGAGTGCCATAAAGAAGGCATAATCTTCCAGCCAACTCTCTTTGCTTTCGCAAAAAGCTGAGAAGTCTCTTTGCTGCACCGGCGATGCTTTGGCTTTGAAGTTTTCGCAAGCTTTTTTGAGCAAAGACACTTTCAGGGCGATCGCCCGCTCGAAGTCTACATAATCCAGCGGAAATTCTGGCAAATTAGCGAAGTCTTCATCTGCGAGCAATTGATCGTTCCGCAGCAGTTCAGGGTTAATCAGCAGCGGATTTCCCGCCATTGCTGAATAGCATGAATAAGGAGAATTGCCGTATCCTGTCGGGCCCAGCGGCAATATCTGCCAGTATAGCTGGTCGCTCTCTACTAAAAAGTCAATAAAGCGATATGCTTCCATTCCCAAGTCCCCAATGCCAAATCGACTGGGAAAGGATGTGGGGTGGAGTAATATGCCGCTCGATCGGGGAAAAAGCATAATCTATCTAAAGATATAGGAATTTAACATTGACAATTTGACCTATCTTCCCTACCAGTTAAACTTCGCAGTTTTTAGGGCGATTTTCAGGGCAAATACTTTTGTGATTGTCTCATATTTTCTGCGATAACGTACTTACCAAATATTTTTATGGAACTCTACTCATAAATCCTCAGTAGAGTTCAAAACATCAAAATCCGAACTTACACGATCGCCCTGCTTTCACAGCTAGGTTTTTTTTACCCAGGATCGTTTGCTGCAACAAAGTATGTTGCTTGAGCCTAGTCGGTTTCTGCCTAACCTTTAAACTTAACTTTTTTTGGGTTTTTGCCCCATCTCTCTGCAGTCGTAAATTGCCCACAAAAAATCAGCCATCACTTAAGCAGAGCCCATGCACAAATCAGCCGGCTGTTTTGTATCTCAAAAAACAGCCGGCTGCGAAATTACTGGTGATAATGCTTAGTTCATGCTTGCTTGTTCAACATTTTCTGCACTTGTTTGAGAGCTATAGCGCCGACGTTGTAAGCCGCCCAGCCGCCCGCCAACAATACGGGCATCAATACTATTAGTATGCGGAAGTCAAAATCCATGAGTTCTCCTCCTAAAGTTTTTTAACAAATTCTCATAATCTATTTGTATCTCATTTTGTCGCCATTCTCCTGACTCTCTAAGCAAATATTCGGGATACGCAGGAGGACATCGCTCCCCAAGAATTGAGAGCGAAAGCGAAACTCCTGGGCGGGATCTCGGCATTCGCTGCACCAATTATCCCACAATCTGTTTGGCAATCCCTTCCACAACCTTAGTTAGAGGGTCGTTAGGGAAGTGCAGCGCAAACACCCCCTTGCTGGCGAGCAGCATCATCTGGTCGCTGTGGGGCAGTACCCCTGCCACTGGGATGTTGTAAATACTCTCTACTTGCTGCTTCAAATCCTCGAAATCCAGCGATTCTGGGGCTTTGTTAATCGTCATCAAAATCTTGGGAACTTCTAATTTGCGGGCCACATCTACCGTGACAGCAGTTCCCTGAAAATCTTGCTGATCCGGACGCAGAATCAGCAGCAGGATGTCGGAAATGGTGATGCTGAGGAGGGTTTCTTCGTTGAGCCCCGGGTGCGTGTCTATAAATAGGTAGTCTAAGTTCAAAACCTCGATCAGTTCTTGAAAGCCGTCGGTAAGCAGTCCCACATCGTAGCCTTCGCGCAAAACTCGCGCTATCTCCCCTGCTTTAATGCTCGAAGGAATCAGGTAGAGGCTGCCGTTACTGGCTAATTTTGGCAGCAGGGAACTCACATTGTAGGCCGTATCCGCGATCGGACATCGGCCCCACAGGTAATCGTTCAAGCAGCGATCCATATTGCTCTCGCTGAAACCGAACAGCACGTGAATCCCCGGCGATTGAATGTCTGTGTCCACAATGGCGACTCGATTTCCGCCGCGAGCGATAATAGATGCCAGGTTTGCTGTCGTGTTCGATTTGCCAGTTCCGCCCCGGTAAGAGTGGACAGAGATGATTTTGGACATGATCTGCGTATGAGGGTAAGAAACGGGGAGAACCCATTATGATGCAATTCTCGATGATACAGTCGAGTTGTCGGTCATTCTTCCTTGTCCCCCAAATCCTCCTTGTCTGCTAAACTATCAATTTTTTCATCTTTTATCATCTTTTGGCCGCCCCTGCGCTGCCGCATCTGTTTGGCTTTGGTTTGCAAATCGCTGAACTCGTCATCAGGTTTGGTTTCGGCTGAACTAGCACCGCCGCCCCCATTGATGGGGACACCTGTTTGAGAGCCGCTTTCCGATTCAGTCACGGCGGCGCGCTGCTTCTGCTGTTTGGCTTTTTCCTGCAACTGAGCTAAGTAATCGTCTGTCTGACTTTCGACCTTGGGAAGCTCTGGGGTAATGGCAATTATTTCTTGGGGTTCGGAAGATGCTTTTTCAGAGGTTTCTTGTTTGCTAATCCTCAGTTTATCTTTCTTTTGCTGCAATTCTTTAAAGAAATCAGATTCTGTGATTTCTGCGACTTGCTGTTCTTTTTTGGCTTGGTCTATTTCGATTTTGAAGACTTGTTTTACTCGATCGCTAATTGCTTTCCCGTATCCGGCTTTATTAAATCTCTCTGCTGATACAATGCTACCGCCAGTTACGATTAATGCTAAGGCTGGCGCTGCCACAGGCACCCACCCTCCCAACAGAAAAATCCCAAAGCCGATCGCGCAACACCCGGACAGCATTGCTCCGAATGTCACCGTCAACTTCGCTGGGTGAGCCATCCGCGATGCCAAGGTTCCTCCCACAATTGACCATGCCGAAATCCACAAGATTTCTGCCCATTCCGGCCAAAACCAAAACATCGGTCTGTTGTCTAAAACAGCACTCAGAATTTGGCTGACTACTTGTGCGTGTGCCACGATACCAGGCATGAATTGGTTGCTTTGCTGTCGCCCACTGTAAGGAGTATAAAATAAATCTTTAACGGTTTCTGTGGTGTAACCGATGAGAACTATTTTATCTTTAACTAAATTTGGGTCAACTTTCCCTTCTAAAACATCGGTAATTCTGACTTGGTTTGCGACTTGCCGCCTGGAACGATAGTTAATTAATATTTGATATCCCCTGACATCGGCATTTTTGTATCCTCCGTCATTGCTTGCTAGTTGTTTTAATTGAGTTTCTCCCAGCCATAAAGATTGATCTGGTGCCAGTTTGGGATAGATTTTTTGCCCTTGCAGGTAGCGGAGTGCTAGCTGGAGGTTGAAGGAATATAAAACTTGAGAATTGTCATTGCAAAGATGTTTTTGGGCAGAAGAGTTGCCCTCAATTTTCGGCGGTTTCATAAATAATAAAGCCCTGCGGAGTATGCCACCGGGATCGACTCCGAAATCTGCAAATCCCACCCGGTTTTGTGGCAGCCCCGGCGCAGGCGGAGAACCGGGATTGTCCGGGCTTCCGTCGGTGACTAAACATACCCCGATCGTTCGATCGCTTTTTTGTAAAAATTTAGTCAATTCCTCGCGCCCGTCTCCTAAAGGTACGTCTCGCAGTACATCTAAACCGATGACTGCCGGCTGCATTTTTTCCAGTTTTTGTAAGATTTCGGCTATTTTGCGATCGGATATTGGCCACTGATTCAGTTTCTGAATGTCTGCTTCGGTAATCCCCACAACTAGCAAACGCGAGTCTGGCTGTTCATCGGGACGCCACCTCACCATTTGGTCATAAGCGCTTAATTCTACTGGTTCGAGTATTCCTAGCTGTCTGGCTCCCATCAAGGATAATGTTACTGCCGCGCTGGCAATTAATACAGACTTAGCCAATGCTAGTGATGGTTTATACCTTTGACTCACTTGAGCCACTGCCGATCGAATTTTGTTAGATATTTTACTCATTATCCGAGCATAAAAGTTTGACTCGTTTCTGGAACAGCAGTTGTTTCACATTCCCCACCTGCCGGAGACTTCCTCCATCTTAGAACACTCGGAAACTCCGACCACTTTGTTACAAAAATTTACCTTACGTAGCGACCAACTGTATCCAATGATACTTGCGACCTAGGCAACCGGATTTTTCCGACAGAGAATCCACTTGCCGCTCGAATTAATTAATGTTATTGATGATATGTCAAGGTATAAATTGTGTATCTGCGCCCTCGACTAGCATCTCAAAAATATTTATCGCCATCAGCGAATGCCTGTGTTTGCAATTATAGTGAAAGGTACAACAAAATGAAATGTTTTCTACATCGGGCTACACTTGCCGTCGCCGTATCTGCGATCGCAGCTACCCTACCCAGTTCACTTGCACCGATGCGCGCACAATCCCAGCCGCTTCTGCTGAGTCAAAATGTTAATTTCCAGCCTCCCGATGTAACAGCCCCCGCCAACCGACAAGGAGGAACACATCGCGGCAACAAGCTTTGTCCAGCGGGTTTATCTATTACTCCTTTAGTACCTCCAACTAATATCGGTTTAACCCTAACAGAGTCTCCCACAATTTTTGTCTATGTTCCTCAAACCTCTGCAAAAATAGAGTTTACTGTGCTCAACGACAAGGAAGAGGAAGTCGTCTACGAAAAAACATTTAAACTAGACAAATCTGGGATTGTTGGAGTTACTATTCCTGCTACCGTGGACAACAACAAATCCCTTGAAGTTGGTAAGCGATACGTGTGGTCATTTTCGCTAGTTTGCGACCCCGAAGACCGAGCTGCGGATTTAGTTGTTAAAGGGTTCGTGCAGCGAATTGAACCGCAGGCAACTCTCAAGAGCGAGTTGGCAAATCCCGACCCCATGACTAGGCTCAACGTTTATGCTCAAAATGGGATTTGGTACGAAACTATCGCTACTTTAGCCCAAATGCGGCGCCAGACACCGGGGGATGTGAAGCTGACAGCCAAGTGGACGCAATTATTGCAGTCCCAAGGACTGGAATCAGTTGCAGCTCAACCACTGGTTGCGCCTCTTTAAATCTCGCTATTTCTTGAAGTTTTGTCGATCGGCCGATGGCGATGTGAAAATTGACCACGAATTTCAAAGGTGGTACCCGCCACGTGATTTATCCGTGGAATGAATCCAAAATCCAAAATCGAAAATCCTCAAGAAAGAGCATTTATCCGTGGGGTCGCCTCTAAAATCTAAAATCTAAAATCTAAAATCGATTGACAAATTCACTCGATCGCGCCCGGAGCTAAAACTCCGGGTTAACATTAGAGATGTACTCTATAAATATTTCTACAAGTTGGTGGAAAAATGAAACGTTTTATAAATTTTACTGCACTGGTGATGACTGTATTGGCGATCGCCGTTACTCTCCCCAGTTTGCTGACACCGATGCAGGCTGTGCCCGCACCAATCCTGCTGAGTCAGAATGTTAATTTCACACCTCCCGATGTAACAGCCCCCGACAATCGGCAAGGGGGAACGCATCGAGGCTGTAAGTTACGGGATGGTTTATTCATTACTCCCTTAGTACCTGAAAGCAATATTGGCTTAACGCTAACAGAGTCGCCAACATTTTTTGTATATGTTTCTCAACCGGCAGCTCAAGTAGAGTTTATTTTGCTAAACGCAGATGAATCCGAAGTAGTTTACGAAACTACTTTAAAAAATGACAAAGCCGGAATAGTTGGAGTTAACCTTTCTGAGAAAGACAAGACAAAAAAAATTGAGGTTGGTAAGCGATATGTGTGGTCGTTTGCCCTAGCCTGCGATCCTCTGGAGCGTTCTGGAGATTATATTGTTAAAGGATGGATGCAGCGAATTGAACCCCAGGCAAATCTCAAGAACGATTTGGCAAATCCCGACCCTATGGCTAAGGTGATTGCTTATGCTAGAAATGGGATTTGGTACGAGACTCTTGCTACTCTAGCCGAAATGCGACGCCTCGCACCCAATGATTCGCGGCTGACGACCGAGTGGACGCAATTGTTGCAGTCCCAAGGACTAGAATCGATCGCAGATCAACCGCTAGTTCAGTCTTTTTAATAACGACTCTTGACCAATCATTGCTGAGTGTTTGCATAGTCAATTCTTCAATTATTCAATCCAGTGACCGAAAGCAGCCAGGGTACAAGCCCCCGTTCTTATCCTGGTACAACCCAAAAATACTATCCGATAACCAGTCCCCGGATTCATCAGTGATATCGCTTTCTTCAATTCTCCAATTCTTCAATTCTTCAATCCAAAATCCAAAATCTAAAATCTAAAATCGATTGATGGCTAATAACTTTCCGACAATTCTAGCTCTTGATTTTGACGGTGTGATTTGTGACGGACTAATCGAATATTTCCAAACAGCTTGGCGTACCTACTGTCAAATTTGGAAACCAGTGGAAACAGTGCCCGATCCAGATTTAGCTTTGAGTTTTTACCGAGTGCGCCCAGCCATAGAAACCGGTTGGGAAATGCCGCTGCTGATCCGCGCACTACTGACAGGAATTTCCCCAGAGCAAATTTTGCTAGAGTGGCCGAATATAGTACCGTATTTGTTGACCGAAAATAATTTAAAAGCGCAGTCTGTCGGCGCTATGTTAGACGGATTGCGCGATAATTGGATTGCTGAGGATTTAGCGGGGTGGCTGTCTTTGCACCGCTTTTATCCAGGGGTTGCTGATCGCTTGCACTCGTTGCAGGAGAGGGGAGTGAAAGTGGCGATCGTCACTACGAAGGAAGGCCGTTTTGTGCGGGAACTTTTGCAACTAGCAGGCGTACAAATGCCGTCAGAGTTAATTTTTGGCAAGGAATACAACAAGCCAAAACACCAGATTTTGCGGGAATTTTTGGCTGCGTCTGGCAAAGATTCGACTATTTGGTTTGTGGAAGACAGGTTAAAAACTTTGCTGTCGGTGAAGCAGCAGCCGGATTTATCTCAGGTGAGGTTATTTTTGGCTGATTGGGGTTACAATACTTTGCCGGAACGGGAATCTGTGGCTCAAAATCCACCAGTTCAATTGCTTTCTCTGTCGCAGTTTGCCGGAGATTTTGCCGATTGGCTGCCGATCGACTGTTGATGTTAGATTTGTTTACAGTGGTGATTTTTTTCGCTTCTCAGAGTCAAAAAAAAATCACAAAAATTTACATCTTTTTTGTTGACTTTGGCGGCGTAGACATGGTATTTTAATATAATGGGATGGTGGCAAAAATAATATTTTTGTCACCATCCCATTATAAGATAAATATAACAGAAATTCCTCAAAAAAGCAAGCCGATCGACAAAAAAAAAGGTTTTTTTTTTCAGGTACTCTTGACATCAAAAACCTGGTTTTTTTACTATTTCTGGGGGCGGGTACGAAGTATTTTAGTTAATCAAACCGCGTATATCACAAAAAAACCAGATTCGGAACCAAAAATTTGAAAAGTGTTTTGATAATTTCTCAGCTTGAAAGCTTTCTAATATTGAGACTTAAAACCCATGCTCGATTTAACTAAAGCAGCCAAGGCAATGCAGGGAATGAGCCAACATTTGAATGTGGAAGCGGCTGCCGCTCGCCAACGTTTGGAAGTGGCTCAGAATTTGCTGGTAAAGGCTGCAGCGGAACAGGAAAAATTGGTGGAATTGCAAGAGAATTGGCGCGATCGCACTTTATTTAATGCTGCCACCCCGATCGAGCCCTTAGACGATCGCACCTACATCACCGCACCCCCCGCCTCTCACACAGTCTTTGCCACAGACGGATCGCAAATTTCCCCCAACCATCACGAAATAGCCTACTGCTACCTGCTAAACGTCGGCACAGTCATGCTACACTACGGCCAAAGTCGCCACCCAGTTTTAGACAGCGTACCCGAGGTTTTCTACAAACCCGAAGACTTGTACGGTTCGCGGCAGTGGGGAATTAGAACCGAAGAATGGATGGGATATCGGCGAGCAGTTTCCGAAGCAATTGCCTTAGCAGAAATGGGCTGCAATTGGGCAAAAGTTAACGACAATAAATTACCCGCGCCAGCTTTAGCAATGGTAGACGGTTCCCTGATTTATTGGTTTTTGGAACAGTTACCCAGCGAAGCGCGCGATCAAATTTTGCTGCCAATTTTAGAATCTTGGGACAAGTTGCGTTTAGCAGGAATTCCCCTTTTAGGATACTTAAGCGCTTCTCGCAGCAGCGAAAGCTTATCTTTTTTGCGGTTTGAAGCTTGCACCCACGAAGTACCCGACTGCATGACAAATTGCCCCAACGTCGGATTTGCCGCCACAATTTCTTTCGCCGAAAAAGCACCTTGTCAAGAATTTGAACCCTTGCGGGATGCCATATTGTGGGCAACAATCCTGTCACCGGGACAAAGAAGCCCTTTGTGGAAATCCCAAGCTCGAATTTTAGATTTGTACGGCATTAATTCCGTCTATTTCTGTTACGTTCATGTTGGCACAGAAATTGCTAGAATAGAAGTGCCGGAATGGGTAGCACAAGATACAGCACAGCTAGATTTAGCATTAGGAATGATGCTGGCTCAAGTACACAAAGGCGGCGGCTATCCGGTGACGCTAGCAGAAGCTCATAATCAAGCGGTAGTCACGGGGGGCGATCGAACTCGCTTTTTCGCTTTGTTAGAGCAGCAAATGATTAAAGCCGGCTTAAAAAATGTCGGAATTTCTTATAAGGAAACACGGAAGCGCGGCAGTATTGCTTAAAGTAATAAGTACAGTCCTGGACGCAGAAAGCGGGTTTTTTACGGAAATACTGAAATTGAGCTTTTAACACAGAGAAAAAACCCGCTTTCTTTGGTATTGATACGTAATTTATGTAGAGTTAAAATAGAGTTAAAATGTTATATGCCAATAGAAATAATTATCTTAATTGCTTCCTTACTTGTATCTTGGCTAGTCTTTAATTGGGCTTTTAAAGTATTGAAAGCCAGCATCGGGACAGCGATTGGTTTAGCAGCAATTGTGCTGGCGATGCAGTTATTGTTTGGCATCGGCCCAAATCAGCTTTTCCAACATATAATTCACTTGCCGGAAACCCTGGGGAAAATAATTTCAGGCAAGTGAGCCGATTTTAGATTTTAGATTTTAGATTCTTTTAGATACCCGACTTCTTCAAGAAGTCGGGTATCTGGGTATTCGGATAATTTTCCCTCTTATCGATAATTCATCCGTGTATCCGTGTCAAAATCCGTGTCGTGCTTTCCTTCATATACTCACATCTTGCACCATTCTCAAGAACAGGCTTTTCGGCCTGTTCCACAAAGAGTGAATTGTCTTGTGGAACAGGCCGAAAAGCCTGTTCATAAAAAGCTTATTGAGAAGGGTGCAACATCTCAGTATATTAACTTCCCAGCATTTGCAAATTGTACAAACTGGCATACAAACCTTCTAGCTGCAACAACTCTTCGTGGCTGCCAGACTCTACTAACAGCCCGCGTTTGAGCACTAAAATACGATCGACATTTCGGATAGTCGAGAGCCTGTGGGCAATAATTATCGCCGTTCTGTCCGCCATCAAACGCTCTAGAGCTTCTTGAATTAAAGCTTCCGTCCCCACATCCAAACTAGCAGTTGCCTCGTCTAGAACTAAAATACTGGGATTGCGAATAGCGGCGCGAGCAAACGCTAATAATTGCTTTTGTCCCCCCGAAAGATTGGTTCCCCGTTCCCGCAATTGCGTATCATAACCTTGAGGCAACTGTTCGATTAAACGGGCAACATTTGTCTTTTCTGCTGCTGCTTGAATTTCCTCAATCGAGTAACTTTCTCCCAGGCTGATATTGCTCTTCACGTCACCAGCAAATAGAAAGCCATCTTGGATAATCACGCCTATGTGCCTGCGTAACTCTGCTTGAGGCAAATCCCGAATATCGACATGATTAACCAGAATCCTTCCTCGGCTAGGTTCGTAAAGGCGGCACAGGAGACGGATAATTGAACTTTTGCCCGCACCGGTGGGGCCAACTAATGCTACTTTTTCGCCGGATTTGATGGTGAAATTGAGGTTTTGCAGCACATATTCGTCTTGTTTGTAAGCAAACCACACGTTGTCAAATTGGATTTCTCCCGATTCTGAATTCTGGGATTTGGCATTTTCTCCTCCCCTAAGCTTCGGGGGGTTGGGATTGTTAGGCACTAAACGATATTCTGAACTTGCTGGATTTTGATGATTATCTGCCAATTCTCGATCGAACGGAGACAAGTTGTAAGCCGTTGCCTCTGGATGTCCAGTTATCAACAACGGTGAATAACCTGCCCTTCTTCCTTCTTCCCTCTTCCCTCTGGCTTCAAACATCCGTGTATCCGTGTCAAAATCCGTGTTGTGCCCTTCCTTCTTCCCGCTAGTTGGATCTTTAATTTCGATCGGTTCATTGAGAATATCGCTAATGCGTTCGACAGCGGTAAATCCTGCTTGAATTGCCGTGAATTTCTCCGCAAATTGCCGCAGCGGATCGAAGAGACGCTGAGCAAATAAAATGAATGCCGAGAGAGTACCGAAGTTAAGATTACCAGCTAAAACCCTTTGACCCCCCATCCACAAAACGGCTGCAATCGCCACTAAAGCAATCCATTCTAATGTCGCAGATACGGCTGAGTCGTAAAATATAGTTTTGTCAACTGCTTTAATGTAGCGTTTATTCGTGACGCGAAACAATTCCGAGTTGAATCTTTCGCGGCGGAATAGCTGCACTACGCCAATACCAGTCAAGTTTTCTTGCAGTTGGGCGTTGAGTTCAGAAAGTTCTTCTCTGGTATTGTAATTTGCTATGCGATATTGGTACTGAAAATAAACTATGACAGCGGTAATTGGTATCATCATCAGCACCAACATTAAAGCTAGTTGCCACTGCATAGTAAACATGAAAATGGCAATTACTAAAATTGAAAATAAATCGCTGACAATGCCGATCGCCCCTGAAGAGAAAACCTCTCCCAAAGCTTCCACATCGCTGGTGAGGCGAGTCATCAGTTTACCGACAGGAGTGCGATCGAAAAATCTCACTGCTAGCGATGTGACGTGGGCGAACAAATCATTTCTAATATCTGTAGTAATTATTTGCCCTACTTTCGTGACTAAATAGCCTTGAAGTGATTGCAATGCTAATCTAAGTGTTATAGTTAGCATCAGCAAAATAGCCAAAATATTCAAGGCAGCAGATAGAGGCACTCCCCGCAGGAATTCGTAGGTAGGTTCTGAGCGAATTACCGAAATTGCCTGCCCGATGAGAATCGGTTGAATTGCTCCTGAGACTGCTAGCGGTACTAATAGTGCGATCGCAATAATCAGCAAGCGTTTGCTGCGGGTTGCGTAAGATGCCAACCTCATGAATAACCGCCAGTCTGTTTCCTGGCCGGATTTGTTTTTGGTGTCTGCTACTGGTGAGGAAATTGTCATTGATGGCAAAAACTGTACAATATATGCTAGTTAATAATTGTAACAAATAGAATGAATATTTGGCACTAATATCAGTAACAGGCAAGATGGCTGTTTCACAAAGAGTGTTTTCTTGTAACAGTAGGTTGGGTTGAGGAACGAAACCCAACTAAAATGTTTGTAGCCCGCCAAAGTGGTACTATAATCTAATGTTAAAGGTTATACTGTCATCATGCAAGAGATAGAGACAGCCCGATTGTATCTGAGACAATTTACGCCAGACGACTTAGATGAGCTGTACCGCATCTACAGTGATGCAGAAATAATGAAATACTTGAGAGGAGTTAAAACTATAGAAGAAACAGAAATCGCCATTCATACTATGCTCAAACGTTGGGCAGAAAACAACTTCGGAATGTGGGCTTTAGTACATAAAATAGACCGTAAAATGATTGGTCGCTGCGGACTGGCTTTTCTGGATCAGACACCGGAAGTTGAGCTGGGCTATGCGCTAGACAAAGTTTATTGGAATCAGGGATTGGTGACAGAAGCATCTTTTGCTAGTCTAAACTATGGATTTGAAATATTACAGCTTGAAAGAATAGTTGCGATCGCCCGCCCAGAAAATATCGCCTCCCAGCGGGTGATACAGAAAGTTGGGATGAAATATGAAAAAAATGCTCGTTATTACGAAACCGATGTACTATATTACTCTATTTCGCGAGAAACCTACAATTCAAAAGTAGTTTTGTAAGGCGTGCGTTGCACACCTTACTGCGTTTAAATTACTCACATTGCAATTTGTCATTATTTCCTGCTGACAACTACGAAGTTTTTTGCAATTGCTTGTTGACTTTTTGAATTTTCTTAGCAAAATACTCTTGTCTGTGTCCCAATTTTTTAGCCACGTCCAACCCTTTTTGATAGGATTCCAAAGCTTTATCGTAAGCCTTCATCTCTTGATAAACTTGACCGATATTGTCATAAGTGTTCATCAATCCGTAGAAATTGTAAGCCCGCTCTTCTAACAGCAACTGCATTTGATAAATTCGCAAAGTCGGCTCCCACTGCTTTTGCGCTCGATAAAGTAAAGCTAATTTATCCAAAGCTTCGCTAGCTTGGGCATACTGTTGAATGGGGACAGCTAAATTGTAGGCTTCCTGATAGTATTGAGCTGCTAAATTGATTTGACCTATGGTTTGGTAATCGCTGGCGATCGCAATTTTGAGCGGAGGTATAGCGCTGGGATTTTGCAAGTTAAGATACACTGATGCTAGTTTTTCCCTAGCTGCGATCGCCTTTAGGGGTTGTTTCGACTGTTGGTAAACATAGGCCAACTGTCTCAGAGTATCTACCTCAGTTGGAGGAGTTACAGGCTGCGGCGGCGCACCGTTTCCCGCCACAACAGCAGAATTTTGCACAGCAGAATTAGCAGCAAATAAATCGCGGTTTTCCTGAATTAAAGTTGCCAATTCCTCATAGACGGGAGCAGCTTTATCGTAACTCAACCAATTGATGTGAATTAGCCCGATCGCCTTCAAAATCTGACCTTGGGCCAATATATCTTGGTTTTGGCGCGCATTTTCGAGAATTTCTTGGTAAACTTCTACAGTCGGGCCTTTAGCGCGCACCTGCTGAAAAGCCGCAGCGAAGGCGGGTAGCAACTCAGTATTAAGTGGTACTTGGGATTTGACTTCTTTTTGAATTGCTTGCAACCGTTTAGTAATAAGCTGTAGTTCCAGGTTTTTACCGTTACTCCAAGCAACACTTCCCACCCGACTCAAAGCAGCAATTTCCGCCGCCGGGCCCAGATACCTCCGCAGTCGCAATTCTCGGAACCAAATTTCAAAAGCACCCGCGCCGTCTCCAGCTTGCAGTTTAGTCGCTGCTTCTAAGTTTAACTCTTCCAAAGCCGCTGTCAGTTCCTCCCGCTGAGTGCTGCTCAAAGATTCGTTAGCGGGAGCTAGGGGATCGGGTGTGGTAATTTCTAGAGGATTAGGAGAAAATTGATCGAGGCCTGGTGGATTAGTTTGGGCGCTAGCAATAGAACCAGCACACAGCCACAAGAAAAGCAAGCACCCAATTGGCACAGAACTTCTCATTCTTAAAATTTGGTTGCCGCGATTCGGCATCTCTTCTGGAAACATCAAGTTTTGCATATCTACAAAACGGTATAAATTATGTCACAAAGATGGCACAAAAGCAAACTGTTCAACAAGAGCAACAAAATAAAAGTCACCGCACTGAGCAATTATTGGGATTTAAAGACGCTGGGCGATCCTCTTCGTTGGCGTAGCCCCCGTAGGGGCGGGCTTCGCCAACGTATTTTACGCTTATTTAGTCTAGCCCTAATTCTCTTAACTGTTTGCACAGCTTGCGCCCCCCCTCCCGCAGTTGCAAAAGACCGCTCTTTTCCAGAATTGTCCCTAGAATTTTTGGGCGAGTACGAATTGCCAAAAATGAATTTTGAAGGAGTACCCGTCGGCGGTTTGTCAGGAATTACCTACGATCCCAAAGGTATTAGCGCAGTCACTTCCAAAGCTTATCGCTTTTACGCTCTTTCCGACGACCCCAGCGAAAACGGAGAAGCCAGATTTTACAGTCTCCGACTCGACCTCACATCAAGTGACCCCGGCAACATTCGCCTGAAAAAAGTTACCGTTGACGGCGTTACCTCCCTCAAAAAATCAGACGGTGAAACCTTCTCTTGGGGTTCCATAAATCCCGAAGGCATCGCCCTTTCTCCCCGCAATTCAGTATTTGTCGCCAGCGAAGGCGTTACTCATGTGGGCATCCCTCCTTTTCTCGGAGAATTTGACCTCCAAACAGGGAAAATGCGGGGAAATTTGCCGATACCAAAGCGCTATATTCCCGATGCCAGCGATGAAAAACAGCAGCAAGGAGTGGTGGACAATTTAGGTTTTGAATCTTTAACTATCGACCCAGAAACCTTTAGTCCGGGCGGTCTTGATCCGTTTCGTTTGTTCGCAGCTACGGAAGCCCCGTTAATGCAAGATTTAGACCCCGAACAGGCAAGCAAACTCCGTCTTTTACATTATATCATCGTCGATAAAACGCCGCAATTAGTCTCGGAAAATCTTTACACACTAGACCAGGTTCCCATGACTATTTTGAACGGTTTAACAGAATTAGTGACAATCGGTGGCGGTCAGATTCTGAGTTTAGAACGTTCTTTTGGCCTGTCGGGATACAGCGCTAGGATTTATCAAGTAGCGGTTGGGGCGGCTACAGATACTTCGAGAATCCAGAGTTTTAAAGGACGAGTGGCCGTCGAACCTGTTAAGAAAAAGTTGCTGCTAGACTTAAGCCAACTCGGAATTCCGCTGTACAATTTAGAGGGGATGACCCTCGGCCCGCGCTTGCCAGATGGCAGCCAGAGTTTAGTTTTGGTCAGCGATGACAATTTTGATGAAGCGCAGAAAACTCAGTTTATCTTGTTGAGTTTGAAGGGCAAAGGTTAAGTCAGAAGGGCGGGCTAGAAGCCCACCCCACCCCACAAAAAGATTTATTCTTTGTGAAACAGGCCCGCAAGCCTGTTGAGGAAAACCGTACAATAAAATTCACTCTTTGTGGAACAGGCATCTTGCCTGTTGATAAAAAAGTTAAATCAAATTTATCCAAATATAAAACCCCCTAATCATGCCAAGTCGTAACACTTTGCACTTACCAGAAATCGAGCTTTCATACCTAGAATGGCAGCCAGAAACAGGGAAAACCAAAGTTCCGCGTTTGCTATTGTTACATGGTTTAGCAGATAGTGCGTGTGTCTGGACTAGCTTGGGCAATTACTTGTCCAACCGCTATCATATTGTAGCGCCAGATATGCGCGGTCACGGAGAGAGTAGCAAACCGAAAACAGGCTATACTTTTGAAAGTGCGATCGCAGATTTAGAAGCTTTGATGGCACATCTCAACTGGCCTGACGCCCACATTTTAGGACATTCTTGGACGGGAAAACTAGCACCGATTTGGGCGAGGCAAAATCCCGATCGCTTTTGCAGTATGATTTTAGTAGACCCCATCTTCATCACCAAACTTCCCGCCGCGATGAAACTCACCCTGCCAATTGTTTACCGAAAATTAGACTGTCTCAAATGTGTGGGCCCCTTTGCGACTTTATCCCAAGCAGAAGCAGCAGCTAAACAATCGGGAGAATTCGCAGATTGGAGTGATGTGCAGCAAATGGTATTCCAACAGCAAATCGAACCAAAATCCGACGGAAATTGGGGCAGTAAATTTGCGATTGCAGCCAGAAATCAGATATTTTCAGAAGTGATGAAAGTTGCCGGTTTAACTGAAAATATTGAGATACCAACTTTGTTTGTACAGCCGGAAAAAGGCGTAAATCGCATGGCTTGGCAAATGCAGCCATACAAGAGATATTTGAAAAATCTTACTGTTGCAAAAGTACCGGGGAATCACTGGTCTTTTTTGACTCAACCGGAAACTTTTAATCAAACTGTGGCAGATTTTTTAGAGGGTACAAGACAGTGAATGTAGAAATTATCGCACATCGGGGATTTTCAGCGATCGCCCCTGAGAATACTTTAGCAGCTTTTGAACTGGCGATCGCCCGTGGAGCTCATTCGATCGAATTTGACATCCAGCTATCCGCCGACAACGTACCAGTGATTTTTCACGACGCCACATTAGATAGAATCACTGGAGTTTCTGGCAAAGTTAGGGAAACAACCCTGTCTCAATTGCAGACACTTAATGCGGGAAAATGGTTTAGCGATGAATTTTCACAAGAAAAAATTCCTACCTTAAAAGAATCATTAGCTATCCTCAAAAATGTTGATAAATTTCTTTACTTTGATGTCAAGCCACACTGCGAGTGGTCGGATGCAGATGTCGCGGATTTTGTCAATAGTTTGAAGGGCAAAAAAATCCAACATAAATGCGTTATTACCTCCTTTAACGATGGATTTCTGGAACAAGTGCGGCGGCTATCTGGCGATTTGGCGATCGGACACATTGTTGCTAATCTAGAAGCATACAAAACTCAATTAGCTCAAGCTGTGGCGCATCGGGATAATTTGATTAGCAGCCAGTACCGCGTGTTGCTGGAAAACCCCGCACTAATTCCAGAAAGCCGGAGTCAGGGAGTTGACATTGTAGCCTGGACGGTGGACGATCGAGCGGATATGCAAAAGTTAATTGATTTGGGTATAACGCGGATAGTCACTAATTGTTTGATATAATTTGTTTAACTTGATATCTTGCACCATTATCAATAACGGGCTCTCCGGCCCGTTCCACAAAACTCAATATATCTTGCACCATTATCAAGAACGGGCTCTCCGGCCCGTTCCACAAAACTCAATTATATAGATGAATTACTTTCGCAAAAGCATCCACGAAATGTCTGGCTATGTGCCGGGAGAACAGCCACCGCTAGGCACAAAAATTATTAAATTAAATTCTAATGAAAATCCCTATCCGCCTTCTCCCAAAGCCTTAAAAGTGCTTGAGGAAATAGACGGAGAAATGCTGCGGCGCTATCCAGATCCAACGGGCAAAAGTTTCCGCATTGCTGCTAGTAAAGTTTTAGGAGTACCTGACGATTGGATTGCGGTAGGTAACGGCAGCGACGATTTATTAAACTTGATAGTTCGCGCTGTCGGCGAATCTGGTAAACCAGTTGTTTGTCCCGCGCCTACCTATGTATTGTACCGCACTTTGGCAGAAATTCAAGAGGCAGAATTTGTCGAAGTTCCTTATCCCGACGACTACAAGTTACCAGTCGATTTATTAATAGCAGCCAGAGGGGCAGTAACCTTTGTAGCTTCGCCAAACAGTCCATCGGGAACAGCCATATCTGTTGCAGATTTGGAGAAGCTGGCTAAAGAGTTATCGGGCATTCTTGTCATCGACGAAGCTTATGTAGATTTCGCCGAAGAAAATGCTTTGAACTTGACAGAAACGTACAGTAATGTTATAGTTTTGAGAACGCTTTCAAAAGGTTATTCCCTCGCAGGGTTGAGGCTGGGTTTGGCCATAGCAAATCCGGCGCTGCTGGCAGAATTAAATAAAATCAAAGACAGCTATAATGTGGATGCTTTAGCCTATGCAGTGGGGGCAGCGGCGATCGCAGATCAAGACCACAAAACAGCCAACGCCGAAAAGATTAAGGCTTCGCGAGCAAAACTAGCCGTTAGTTTCCAGGAATTAGGCTTTGACGTTTGGCCCTCGCAAACCAACTTTTTGTTAGTTAGGCCACCAAACGGCGATGCAGAAAGGATCTATCAAACACTGAAATTACGGGGAATATTGATTCGATACTTCAATCAGCCTCAATTAGAAGACAAATTGCGGATTAGTATAGGTACGGAGGAACAGAATCAAATCTTAGTTAAAACTTTGAAAGAAATCCTATAAAGAGCGATCGCACTAAAATTATTTGCTAGTAAGGACTTTAGTCCTCTGATTTTTATGAGGACTAAAGTCCTTACTACACACAGCTTGATTACGGATAATTATTAGGATTATCAATCGCCAACCCTTCTGAATGAGCAATATTCAGCAATCGATTGTCCGCCGAAACAAAAACCAGTTGAGTATCTGGCACGGAAACGAGAGTAGATTGAACGCGCAAAGCTGACGCTAATTGCAAAGCATCATAAGCCCGCAGCGGGTTTTGCATCACCAGTGCGCCCGCTGTTTCTATCAAAGTGCGATCGACTTCAAGAACTTCATACTGGTTGTCAAAATCCGTGCGAAAATCTCCCATAAGTTGGTCAACCTCATCGGCAGATAGAGTACCCTCTCGTTGACGGCGTGAAAAAGCGCTGCACACCTCCACCCAAGTAATTTGAGAAATCGCGAGAAAGTTAGCTGCTGTAGGAACAGTAATTGATTGAATCCAATTACTTCCCAATTCAGGCACATACCGTTTAACCAAAGCGCTGGTGTCTAAGAAATAGGCATTTACCACGGGCCGCGATCCTCAATAACGATTTCAGAAAGAGGTTTCCCCACTCTTCCCTTGAGTTTTTCAAACAGTTCGCGCCGCTTTTGTTCTGCGGCTGCATCTAGCTTAAACTGTTTTGTTGGTAAACCCATCAATTTTCGTAAATCCATCAACTTAATCGACTTTTCGCGATCGCCCTTGAGTTCTTCCGGTAAAACTTCCGCTACAATTGTGATTTCCACAGTTTCCCCATCATTCAATGACAAAGGACTCAAGGGACGAAAAACCCCGTTTTCGTACACAGCAGTAATAGTTTCTGGCATAATTAGCCTCTTAATTAAATGCTTTGACTTATTGTACTTCTTTTAATTACTTCGTTGCCACCACAGCCAAATTCCAAGCCAAGCGCTTCATCAAAGGCAACTTCTTCAAAAATCCATCCCACCCTTCTAATCGAGAATATTCCGGTTTCAATCTCTCTTGTTCAATGATAATCTTTTTCCAATAACGCTCCTCATTTGGATGCACTTTTTCTATCAAATAAAAGCGCAAAAAAATCCAAAGCGATGTCAGCCAAAACGTATCATAAGCCGTCTCGGAAAACAAAGATTGAACAAGTTTCACAATATTAATATCCAAAGGACTTTCATCCTCCGTCCGCACCTCAGTAGCCATCCTGCGGTAAACATTAATCACGGGATTGTGCTTCATCGGGTCCCAAAAACAAGCTTTACCCCCAGGCTTCAGCACCCGGTGCATTTCGCGAATTGCCTTTTCAGGTTCCGGCAAATGGTGCAGCAAATTAGAAGCGTAGACAATATCAAAACTGTTGTCGGGGAAATCCATAGCCATTGCATTTACAGTGCAGCCGTCTATTTTGACGCCGTTTTTCTCTGCCAATTTCAGAGCAACTTCTACCATACCCTGAGAATAGTCCGCCGCCACACAATGCGCGCCTTTTTTAGCAAAATAAACGCTATTTTCTCCCGCGCCACAGCCTAAATCTAACAGGCGTTTGCCTGTAATATCGCCCATTTGCTGGACTATAAATCTATTTTCTGGGGCGGTACAAGCTTCAAAGTAATCATTGACTTGAATGCCGTCAATATCGATTGTGGATGCCCAAGCATCGTGGAATTGCCGCTCTTTTTTTAAGGTTTCGTCTTGCATTTTTCAAGAGTAGGTTATTAGTAAAAAAAAGTAATTTTAAACCGCAGATAAACCCGGATCAAGGCAGATTAATTGAGAGTTATCTGCTTCGCTCTGGGTTCGTCTGCGGTTTGTTTCAAGAAAAATGGCTGACAATAAATTTATCAGCGCTGTGCTTTTGCAACAACTTGATTTCCGATCGCAGTTTGCTGTTCCGAGGATTTTTCAGTAGTATGCTGCAATGCCTGATACAGGCGATTTAAAGCGCTGATGTATGCTTCTGCGGAGGCTACGATAATGTCGGTATTTGCTGAGTGACCGGAAAATACTTTGCCTTCGTGCCGCAAGCGAATTGTTACTTCGCCGATCGCATCAATTCCCGCTGTTACCGATTGTACAGAAAACTCTATCAACTCGTTCGGTACGTTTACCACCCGGTTAATTGCCCTGTAAATCGCATCCACAGGCCCAGTGCCGATCGCAGCATCGGTCAATTCTTCGCCCGCCGGATTCCGCACAGTGACAGTTGCTGTCGGCCGCGATTTGTCACCGCAAGAAACTTGCACCAATTCTAACCGGAAAAGTTCCGGTGCTTGGTGCGCTTCGTTATTGGCGATCGCCTCTAAATCCCAATCAGTAATCTCTTTTTTCTTGTCTGCCAAATCTTTAAACTTGACAAAAGCCTTATTTAGCTCATCGTCTGCCATTTCAAAACCCAACTCTTTCAAGCGAGTGTGAAAAGCGTGGCGGCCGGATAATTTGCCCAAGACGATTTGATTTTCAGTTAAGCCGATCGACTCAGCGTCCATAATCTCGTATGTCCGCTTATTTTTGAGCACTCCGTCTTGGTGAATTCCCGACTCGTGAGCGAAAGCATTTGCTCCCACAATCGCCTTATTTGGCTGCACCAACATCCCCGTCAAATTGGAAACCAAGCGGGAAGTTTTGTAAATTTGGCGCGAGTCAATATTTGTCAGCGGTTCCTCAGAATCCGCAGGCCGGCCCAAGAACGGATTATAATATTGGCGTCGCACGTAAAGCGCCATTACCAACTCTTCCAGAGCTGCATTTCCCGCCCGTTCGCCAATCCCGTTAATCGTGCATTCTAACTGTCTGGCGCCATTTTTCACAGCTTCCAAAAAGTTAGCAACAGCCAATCCTAAGTCATTGTGACCGTGCACCGAAATAATTGCGCGATCGATATTCGGCACATTTTCCTTAATTCCGCGAATCAAAGCCCCAAACTCGCTCGGAGTCGTGTAGCCGACAGTATCGGGAATATTAACAGTAGTCGCACCCGCTGCGATCGCCCGTTCTAGAACCTGATACAAAAACTCCGGTTCCGAGCGACAAGCATCTTCCGGCGAAAACTCCACATCATCCACAAAAGACTTAGCGTAAGCCACCATTTCCGGCACAATTTCCAGAACCTCAGCCCGCGTCTTTTTCAGCTTATACTCCAAGTGAATATCGGACGTAGCCAGAAACGTATGAATTCGCGAATTTACGGCGGGTTTGAGAGCCTCGGCTGCTGTTTTAATATCCTCCTTTCTCGCCCTTGCTAAACCGCAAATTGTCGGCCCATTTTCCGTGCCAACCGATCGGGCTATTTTTTGGACTGCCTCGAAATCTCCTGTGCTGGTGAAAGGGAAACCCGCTTCAATCACATCCACGCCCAATCTCGCTAACTGGCGGGCGATAGTTAGCTTTTCATCCACATTTAGAGATGCACCCGGAGATTGTTCTCCGTCCCGCAAAGTCGTATCGAAAATAATAATCCGGTCTTGACTTGGTTGAGTTTTCATAGCTCTACAAAAGTGTTTTCCTGATTTTTACTTGTCCGTTTTTATGGATTTTTAGTCTCCAGTCAGTCGATTTTAGATTTTAGATTTTAGATTTGAGATTTGAGATTTACTCCACAGATGAATCTGGGAACTTGAACCTTAGTCTAAAATTTTGGGCTACTGGTGGCTCCTATCGGAAAGCAAGTATGCGTTTTTTGGCGGGAGCACCAGTCCCGTGTTTCGCGCCAATAACGAATAATTAATAACCCATAACCCATAACCCATAACTGCTGACTAATAACTACTAACTAATGACTAATGACTAATGACTAATAACTACTAACTACTGACTAATAATCCATCTTCTCGATATGTTCCCTAATTTCATTTAGGTCTATATACCTATCTGTAGCATTTCGTAACTCTCTAGCAATCATTCCTTCGGTGGATACCACAGTAATATGAGTATTTTTCGAGCGGAGCAGCTCGATCGCCCTCTCAAAATCCCCATCCCCGCTAAACAGCACAACTTGGTCGTATTGATCCACGGTATTAAACATATCAACCACAATTTCTATGTCTAAATTAGCCTTTTGAGAATATCTGCCCGAAGCATCGTCGTAATATTCCTTAAGAATTTTAGTGCGAACCGTGTAACCTAGACTGATCAAAGCATCTCGAAATCCCCTTTGATCTTGGGGGTCTTTCAGACCCGTATACCAGAAAGCATTGATCAAGATGACATTCGGCTGCGAAGTTTTGAAATATTCGAGCACCCTGCGAGGATCAAAAAACCAACCGTTCTTTTGTTGAGCGTAGAACATATTGTTCCCGTCCACAAAAATAGAAAGGCGGTTCATTAAGTTTGTCATAGAAACTTAGACCTAATAATTGTAGAAAGAAGTTAATCTAAATATCACATTTTAGCAACATGGAGCTAACTGAGGCAATAGATTAGACTTCAGAAAACTCCATCTCCCCAGTATTTCATATTTTCGGCTCTACCGCCAGAGGGTTCTTTTAACCCTGCTTGCTTTTGAGCGAGGGGCCCTCACAAACTATACGCCTAGTAACTCAATACCGACTGCCGTGTCAAGGTTAAGGGCGTCTTCAAACTACCGCGCCCACCGCCCTACCGCCAAGCAGGCATACGCCCAGCGCATAGCAGTAGATGTTGCTCCCCTGATTTCATAGCGCAGACTACCTCCGCTCAAGCCTTTTTGCTTTCAAGAGCCCAGCGAGCTAACTCTGTCCGGTTGTGCAGACCTGTTTTGCCCAGCATATTGCTGACGTGGCTTTCGATAGTCCGCTGGCTGACATTCATCACGTCTGCGATCTGGCGGTTTGCCATACCCTGCGCTAGCAACTGTACCACCTTTAACTCAGTGGGAGTCAATTCGACATTGCGGCGCGCCTTAATTTTTGGGCCACTCTCCATACCGGGATTTGAGTGACGAATCAAGCGGGATGCTGCTTTCAGAGAAGATTCCACTTGGGCTACCAGTTCTTCTGGTTCAAAAGGCTTGACTATATAAACGTCAGCGCCCGTGCTCAAGCCTTTTACTCGGTCTGAACTTTGACCTTTTGCGGACAAGAAAAGAACCGGAATCCAGCTCGTGCGCGGGTCTTCTCTGATGTGTTTGACTAAAGTGTAGCCGTCCATTTCCGGCATCATCACGTCGCAGATCATCAAGTCGGGAACTTCTTGTTCTAGTTTTTCCAGAGCGTCTCTGCCGTTTTCTGCTGTAATGACGTTGTAACCCCGAAACTCCAAGTAGTCTTTGACCAGCAAGATCAAATTGGGGTCGTCGTCAACCAGCATCAGCCGTTTTTGTTCTCCTGAATTATTGTCCTTTGTCATGTTTATTCCCGCTAAAGTATCCCGCACACTTCCTTGTTTTCACTTCTGTTTTTTCGGTCAGTCCCCCGCCACCCGGCTGGGAGTGGAGGACGACGATCGACTGAAGGGATGGCGGTGAGGGAAAGCGGGGCGGGTATTACCGCTTTCCAACCTATAATCGACGGCTGTTTGTGAGTGTCTTACGACCTGGAACGCAGCCCAAACCTGTAATCGACGATCGCCCTGTCAAGATCAGCCTTGATTGATTGCAGATTCCCTAACAGAGCGCAAGTTAAATATCTTTAATCTCGATGGTTCAATTTCAGGTTAATGCCCCGGTTTTAAATGATACTTCTGATATAGAGAAATTTAAGCAGACTCCCTACTTACGTATTTAACTGTTTCTAGTGTAGTTTGGCAACCTGCTTAGTGTCTGCCACTGAGAAATTTTTGCACAAAATTTCTCAGTTCCTGCGATCGATTTTTTTTACTGTACCTTTTGAGAAACACAAGGAACACGGGAAGCCGCACCAGCAAGACAAGAACCTAACTACAGTTTTATTGAGCTGTAGCAGGTGCGATCGCCAGGACGCGAAACTGTCTCAATTTTTCACCCTTAACCTTAAATTTAACACTTTACCTATAACCCTGTACTTTAAACAGCGCTACACTTAAATGTTTGGCTGGGTCTCAGCAGGCACAGGCAAAGGATGAGTCAAGAAAGCGTATTCTTGAACCACCTTTGAGTTTAGGAGATGTTCCTGAATAATTCTCTCAATCACGGGTGGAGTAACGTCGCGATACCACACTCCGTCTGGATAGACTACCATAATCGGGCCAGACGCGCACACTCGCAGGCAATTGGCTTTCGTGCGAAAGACGCAGGTTGGTCGAGTGGCACTTGGCTTGTCCAACCCCAATTCTTGCAAGCGTTTTTTTAAGTAATTCCACGCCTCCAGACTGGTTTGCCGATCGCAGCACTTGGGCACGGTTTGGTCGGCACAGATAAAAATATGCCGCTCGATTTGAGGGATTCCCAGGCTTTGGACGCAAGCGCTCAAGCCTTGGCTGCAAGATTCCATGTTATTTTCTGTCATTCTCTTCATCAATCAAAAATAATTGGTTAGCGATCAAAAGTCATCATCACAGCCTCCAATCCCAGGGCTGTTTCATTCTCACCAAAAACATGAATTTTGTAGGGGTAGTGCCCCCGTGCCTACCCCCCCGTGCCTACCCCCCCGTGCCTACCCCC
>NZ_JAUBUC010000031.1:0-73019 GCF_036705285.1 Microcoleus sp. B4-C1
CATGTGTCCTATTTTATAACACTTTTTTTACTCTGCTTACTTTTTTTCTCTGCTACCCCTACTTATTGAGCGGATACAAAAAAGAGGCGATCGCTTAGCTCAAAGAGCGATCGCACGCTGATCAATTTACCAGCGACGTTACGCTTGAACTACCGGATCGAACACCACACTCAATCGATCCGCCGGAACCATCCGTTTGAGAATTTTCAAGTGACCGTCTGCATCAGACCAACTGCGAAACTCACCCACAACAACCTTTTCCACATTTGGAAGCGAGCGAACTATAGTCCACGGCTTGAGACGTTTTTCTTGCAACATACTAAATAAATCTCCTTGGTAAATTGGAGCCAAAGCCAGTCCCCCTGCTTTTGCAGGGCCGAGGACTGGCTTTTGACTTTGCAAACTTGCCCTTCTCTAAGAACATAGCACAAAAAAAAGGGTTTGTGATTATATCTTATTTTTCGCTTTTTTTAGGGCTATTTTCTACATAACAGATAATTAAACTCAAAACTTGTTAACTCTTTAATTCGCAACTCAAAACTATTTCATGACTATAGCAATCCTCGCATCATTTGTGAATTTCTTACTCCCTCCCCAAGGCATCGGGGAGGGTTGGGGTGGGGTAAAAAAATTACGACTCCTGCAAGGATTGCTATAACACTTGGACTACGCTTGGGGTGCAGCCTGACTAATAAATTCTGCCTTCTACCTTCTACCTTCCCTTTACAAATCCCGCCGCGACAGCAGAAACCAGATCCCACCCAAACCCAAAACACCGCACAAAACCCCGCCTTCCCACCCAAAAACAGTCCCCCCCGGCAAATGTCCAGGCTTTGCTTTAGAAGTAAAATTCAGCTCCGAATAGTATACCCACTGACTGTTAACCCGCCAGCCCACGCGATCGCCAAACTTCTCCCAAACTGTAGCATCATAAACACCAGGCTTTCCCCCCAACTTGAGCCACAAACCCTTTTGCACAGAAAAACCAAATCTGCGGTGACTGTGCCGCACCCAAAGTTGATCGATAGTCTGCAAATCCTTAGCTGGAAACTTCCTAATATCTTCCTCACTCAAATAACCCCGTGAATTTTGCTGCATCACCTCCAGCATTTTCGCAGAAGTTTCCTCATCAGCACCACGCCAATTTTTAGCAGCCAGCAGCCTTGCCAAGTGAGAATAATCAATACCTTTTTCCGACTCTAAATTCACAGAAACTAGCTGAGTATCAGTCACAGGTTGAGTAGGAACCGAAGGACTAACAACAGTTGCCTGCTGCGACTTTTCCAGCACGGGGACAACAACAACAGGAGGTTTTAAAGCATCCAAAACTTCCACAGCAGATTTGTAGCGATCTTTAACATATTCCTGAATCAACTTATCCAAAACCTGACCTAAATCTTCGCTAATTTGTGTTCCTTTTGGCAAAGCCTCTCTCCAAAGCCACCGGCCTTCAAGGGGATCGTAAAGGTCATCGTGAATGTCCCCGTAGATATCCAGATAAGGCATAACAGAAGTCAGCAAGCGAATGCAAGTCACCCCCAAACTATAAAGGTCGCTAGCAGGAACAGCCCTACCGTGACGCTGTTCGAGAGCCGCGTAGCCGGGAGTTCCCAACTTCGTTCCTGTTTTGGTCGGAGCAGCAGCTACTACCTGTTTGGAAACCCCAAAATCTATCAGCACTAACTTACGATCGCGAGCTCTGCGGATCACATTCTCCGGCTTAATATCGCGGTGAATTACATTTCGGTCGTGAACAAACTTCAATAAAGGCAACAAATCTAACAGCAGTTCGCAAGTTTTAATTTCGCTATAAGCACCGTACTTATCTAACTCATCCTTTAAATTATTGCCATCAATAAACTCTTGCACTAAATACAAGCGCCCATCTTCCTCAAAATAAGAAATTAACTGAGGAATTTGCGGGTGCTTCAGTTCGTATAACCGCCTTGCCTCTTGTTCAAACAGTCGAACATATTTTTTAAAATGACCGGGCTTCCGCTGAAACTCTTGAGGTGGTGACAACTGTTTAATCACGCACAATTCCTCAAATTTTCCATGATTAACAGCTCGGAAAGTCCTGCCAAATCCCCCATCGCGCAGCGGTTCAGTTGCTGCATAAAGGTCTTTTAGCAGCAGCTTTGAACCACAATTAAGACAATACTTTGTGCCTGGTGGGTTCTGACGCTTGTCTCTTGGGCAATCGAGATTAAGGCAGTATGTCATATATTAAAAAAATGCGAACAAAATTAGTAGGAAGGGTTTTATATTATTCAAGAGTCCGATCGCGAGCTGGTTTTTGTAGAGGCGAAACCTCGAACCTTACGGAGGCGGCAGCCACCCTCGCCATCAGAGGGGGCGCTCTCACCAGACTGCCGCCCCTGAGCAAGTATAACTCTCTTGAGGGTTTGACCTCAAACTCGAAGTCCACATCTAACCTTAGACTCCGCTGCGTGCAATACATTTGATTTAGCGGTCAAATAGCCCGTATATCAAACAGAAATAGTCATTTATTGCCAGCCCCGTGAGCACTGCAACGCCAAAAAAACTAAGGATTCCGCCTGAGATATAATTTTATTGCCAGAGAGAAGCACACTAACGGGAGCCACAGCTTCCGTCAAGTTCGATCGACCTTAATATTTTACCCGTAAAATATTTAACTTAACCAGGCATAATTAACAATCCAAAAATCCCCAACAAACGCACGTTAAAATAAAGACTAGCTTCCGCGATCGCCATCCGAGCTCGATCGGACACTTAGCCAGTTTTCCCTGTTTCCTTTTTTCAGCTATTACCAGTTACATCTATTTCGATCGGTCTACTTAATTAGGAACCGCTAGTGACACCAAAACTACTGCCCTCTCCAACTCCAAACTCCCGCAAAAAATCACCAAAAGTACCTTGGTTCGAGCGGTTCATGGCACTGGTCGCCCTAGGAAATTTAAGCCTAGTATTATTTGACATAACTTACGTCCCCGGACGAGATTTCTACTTCCGGCAACTCCCAGTTCTAACTCAAGTATACGACCCATTTAAAGGAATTAAACCGCACCGAGACACCCAGCAATATCTGGAAACCTTAGAAGAATTAAAAATTCAAGTAGTGCAAACAGGATTGCCCTCTCCCCAAGTAGCAGCAAAATTGCAGGAAATAAACAATCTGAGCGCGAAAATGATCGATGAAGATCCCTTTCGAGTAGCATCAAAAAGTGGCACCCTAGAAAAAATAAAAGACCGGATGCGCGATCGCGTCCCGAATCCAGAAGACTCCGCTAAACAATCATTCCAAAGATTTTGGAGCCCTGACTATTTAAACAAACAAGACTGGCAAAAAGAAATCCAGTGGTTTGACTCCAAAATCAAGCCATTAATCGCCACCAACTATTACCGCGCGATCGGAGACAACGGCGAATTCACCGATAACTTCTGGCTAATTGACCTGCCATTCATTGCCATATTCGCGATCGAATTTCTAGCCCGTACCTACTCGATCAGCCGCCGCCACCGCAGCGTCACTTGGCGATCGGCCATGCTCTGGCGATGGTACGACATCTTCCTGCTGCTCCCATTCTGGCGCCTGTTGCGAGTATTACCCGTCACAATTCGCATCCACCAAGCCAAAATGCCGGATCTCCAACCCATACGCACCCAAATCAGCCGAGGTTTCGTCGCCAACTTCGCTCAAGAATTGACCGAAGTTGTAGTAATTCAACTCATCAACCAGATGCAACAATCAATCACCACAGGCGAACTCGCTCGTCAACTCTTTAAATCCCCAAAACAGCGCTATCTCGACATCAACAATATCAATGAAATAGAAGCGATCGCCACCCATCTCGTCCAAATAACCGTCTACAAAGTCCTCCCCCAACTCCAGCCCGACCTAGAAGCCCTCCTCCGGTACAATATTGAAAGCTTCCTCAAACAATCCCCCCTCTATCAAGGATGGAAGCAAGTACCCGGCCTGGGAAACCTGCCCGAACAGCTAGCACAGCAATTAGTTGCAGAACTCTCAAAATTAGCCACCCTCGGCCCCCAAGATGCCTACGAAGCCTTCAAAATCGCCACCGAAGACCCCATAGGCATGAAACTCTCAAGCCAGCTAGTCCAACATTTCGGGCAAGCTTTAGGAACCGAACTGCAACAGCAGCAAACCTGGCAAGAAATACAACTGCTGCTGTGCGACTTTCTAGAAGAGTTCAAAATCAACTACATTCAGCGGTTGAGCGAAGAAGACTTCGAGAAAATTTTAGAACAAGCCAAAGAACTGCAACGGATAGCCCCGCGTTAGGGCAAGTCTCCACCGCTTTACTTATTTTTTTCTTCCCCAATTAGCAATTAGCAATTACCCTGCTTTAACTCCTGCCAATGAAACTTGCTGGAATTTTAAAGTTTCATGTGCGATGCCCTTGTCTACGAGAGTCATTCACAGGGTTGTGCATCAAATCTTCAGCGCGGTAGTGAGTTAAACCGCCGTTAGGGTTCTCAGCGGCCTGGCGTTTCATGTTTTTAGCGAGAAAGGTCAATCGATTTTCGATTTTCGATTTTCGATTTTCGATTTTCGATTTTCGATTTTCGATTGAAGCATTGACCCCACGGATAAATTCGGGGGCAAGTTTCATCGGATACAGGTTTTTTATTTCTGGACGGATGAATCGGGGGGCTTGTATCCTGGATGCTTGATTGTCAATCGATTTTAGATTTTAGATTTTAGATTTTAGATTGACTTGCGCGAGATAAATGCGGGGGCTTGAGGATTTTCGATTTGCGATTTTGGATTGATTCCACGGATAAATCACGTGGCGGGTACCATCAAGAAATTTGTGGTCAGTTTTTTTAGACGTACATTATATCAATTTATATGTAAGTTTGATGAGATTCTACTTTTTAGAGGCTCTCTGTAAAGTAAAGTTAAAAACTGCTACACATAGCTCTAAACCAAGTAATCTATTAGATATGATTGCTAACTGGTTTCCTAAAGGCTCAAATAATTTACCAATGCTAGAAAAATAAGGCGCATCAGTATCTTTAGTCAGATATTATTATACCCCTGGCATAAAAAATACGTAAGTAGCCCTTCTTGTTTAAGCAAGTTACTGTCTCAAACTTTTCACTAACTATTATAGATGGCTTTTCAAGATATATTTCCTCAGCCTCATTTCACTCAATCCACTGAGATTTTTCAGCCAACTCGTTACCCCAGGAGTAACACCAATAAATGTCACAGACCTCTGCAACCACTTTCCTGTCAAACCGTTATAAAAAAAAGGTGTCCCTGCGCCTGATTTTAGTATTCCCATTCGTTCTGCAAATATTTGCTGCCGTCGGGCTCACAGGCTGGCTATCCTTACGCAACGGGCAAAAAGCAGTCAACGAAGTTGCTAGTCAGTTGCGGAGTGAAATTACGGCCCGTATCCAGCAGCAGCTCAACACTTACCTAGACACAGCTCCTCGCGTCAATCAACTGAATGCCAATGCCCTTCGCCTAGGATACTTAAATCCAGACGAATTGGAGAGTATGGAGCGCTATTTGTGGGAGCAAATTCAAGCCTTTCCTTCTCTGCCGCAGATGGGTTTTGCTACTAAAACGGGAGAGTTCATTGCCATTGAACGCCAAGAGAATGGCAAAATTTTTTTTAAAAGAGTACATAAGGATAGTCGTACTGAATTTCATATTTACGAATCGGATAGCAACGGCAATCAAACAAAGCTCTTAAACATTTCTCCTAGCAACAATATACTCAACCGTTCTTGGTATAAAGACAGTGTACGCTATAGCCGGCCCACATGGAGCGAAATTTTTCCGCTTACAGGTCAGAAAACGCTCTCCCTCCCTGCCGGACATCCAGTGTATGACGAAAGTGGCGAACTGCGTGGAGTATTCGTTGCTAATTTATTGATCTCTTTCCTCAGCGACTTTCTGCAAAGCTTAAAAATGGGTCGATCGGGACAGACATTCATTATGGAACGTTCGGGACTCCTAGTAGGCAGTTCAACTCTCAAAGAAGCCTTTATCACCAACAATGGCAAACTCGATCGCCTGAATGCTTTAGACAGCACAGATGATTTAATTCGGCTGACAACAGCGCATTTAAAAGAACACTTTGGCGACCTAACTAAAATTAATAGCTCTCAGCAATTGGATTTTACGATCGCCGGCCAGCGGGAATTCCTCCAAGTTATGCCCTTTCAGGATAGCCGAGGATTGGACTGGCTGATCGTCGTCGTCGTTCCTGAAAGCGATTTCATGGATCAAATTAACGCCAATACCCAGACTACCATTTTGTTGTGTTTGGGAGCCTTGGCGCTGGCTACCGTTCTGGGAATCTTAACCGCACGCTGGATTACCAGCCCGATTCTCCGTTTGAGCGAAGCTTCTAGGGCGATCGCCAGTGGCGACTTAGAGAAAAATGTGCAGGTAAAAGGCATAGAAGAACTAGAAGTCCTGGGTCAGTCTTTCAACCTTATGGCACAACAGTTGCGCGAATCCTTTGAGGCGCTAGCCAAAACCAATTCCGAGCTAGAAATCCGAGTAGAAGAACGCACCGCCGAACTCACGGAAGCCAAACAAATCGCTGATACTGCCAACCAAGCTAAAAGTGAATTTTTAGCGAATATGAGTCACGAATTGAGAACGCCACTCAATGGAATTTTAGGATACGCTCAAATCCTAGAACGCTCAAAAACGATGGCTCCGAAAGATATCCAAGGCATCAGTATTATTCACCAGTGTGGTTCCCACCTGTTAACCCTGATCAATGACATCTTAGACCTCGCTAAAATTGAAGCCCAGAAATTGGAACTGTACGCGAAAGATTTCCATTTTCCTTCCTTTTTGCAGGGAGTCGCGGAAATCTGCCGCATCCGAGCCGAACAAAAAGGAATTGCTTTTGTTTATCAACCCAGTTCGGAAATTCCTGCTGGCATCTACGCTGACGAGAAACGCTTGCGACAGGTACTAATTAACTTGCTGAGCAATGCAATTAAGTTTACCGACTCGGGACGAGTGACTTTTAAGATAGAACATCTGGAAAAGGGGACAGGTGAAAAGGTACAAAGCCATGACCAAAAGCCAGCCTCACCAATTCACAAAATTCGGTTTCAAATAGAAGATACTGGCGTTGGTATGACACCAGAACAATTAGAAAAAATATTTTTGCCTTTTGAACAGGTAGGAGACAGCAAGCGTCAGGCAGAAGGAACCGGACTCGGTTTAACAATTAGCCAGAAAATTGTCGAAATGATGGGTAGTACAATCCAAGTAAAAAGCCAGTCAGGAGTCGGCAGTGTTTTTTGGCTAGATTTGGATTTACGGGAAGCGGCCGACTGGGCAAATACAGTCACGATTGCCAAGCAAAGAAAGCTGGTTGGCTACCAAGGTAGAAAACAGAAAGTTTTGGTTGTGGATGACAAATGGGAAAACCTCTCGGTGATTGTCAACCTGCTGGAACCCCTCGGCTTTGAAGTAACCGAAGCTAAAAACGGTCAAGAAGGTTTAGAAAAAGTAGAAGAGTTTAAGTTCGATTTGATTATCACTGACTTAGTGATGCCAGTGTTAGATGGCTTTGAGATGATGCGCCGTATCCGAAATTTGTCACACTATAAAGATGTGGCAATCATTGCTTCATCTGCCAGTGTATTTGCTACCGACCAACATAAAAGCTTGGAGGGGGGAGCCAACGATTTTCTCGGTAAGCCTGTGCAGGCAGAAGAGCTATTTGAGATGTTGCAAAAGTATTTAAAACTTGAATGGATATATGAGGAACTAAAGAATGAAAAAATCAGCACTATTCCTTTTTCATCAGATGGTCAATCACTTTCTGAATCGCCCTCTGTAGTCGCTCCCCCGCCCGAAGAAATTGAACTTTTATTTGAACTGGCGATGAGAGGCAACGTGAAAGGAATTGTGAAGCGCAGTGAGCACCTAGAGAAGTTAGATCAGAAATTTGTGTCCTTTGCTGTTGAGCTGCGCCAGTTAGCCCAAGGCTATCAGGTGAAAAAAATAAAAGAGTTTATTACATCCCACAGGATAGAAACAGAATGAAGGCAGCAAATATTGAAACAAGTAGCATCTTAATCGTCGATGATAATCCTAGCAATCTGGACGTGCTTTCTGAAGCTTTAGCGGGTTTTGGATGGGAGATATTGGTAGCAACTGATGGCGAAACTGCCATCGAACAGGCTGAATATACTCAGCCGGATTTGATTCTGTTAGATGTAATGATGCCAGGAATTGACGGGTTTGAAACCTGCCATCGCCTGAAGGAAAGTCCGTTGACGAACGAAATTTCGGTAATTTTTATGACGGCTCTTTCTGACATAGGAGATAAGATCAAAGGCTTTAATCTAGGGGCGGTGGATTACATTACTAAGCCCTTTGAACAAAAGGAGGTGTTAGCTCGCGTCAACCTCCATTTAAAACTGCGTTCTTTGACTAAAACTCTCGCCGACCAAAATCTGCTTCTCAAACGGGAAATTGAAGACAGGCTCGCAGCAGAAGCAGCGTTACATCAGCTCGCACAGGAGTTAGAAAAACGGGTGGAAGAACGAACGGCTGAACTTTCTCAAGCTTTGGATAATCTTAAAAAAGCTCAGGTGCAAATCGTTCAAAGTGAAAAGATGGCTTGTCTTGGTCAACTTGTAGCTGGGGTAGCTCACGAAATTAACAATCCAGTTAGTTTTATCTCCAATAATATCCCTATTGCCAAGGAATATATTGCCGATTTGATCGAGATGACTCGGCTTTGCCAGCACAACGTTACTTCGACATCAGAATTTGAGGAGAAGTCCCAGGAGATTGAGTTAGATTTTATTGTTGAAGATTTGCCCAAAATTATTGATTCAATGGCGCTAGGAACAGAGCGACTTTACAATCTTTCTATGTCACTGCGTAATTTCTCTCGCTTGGATACATCGGCACTAACGCCAGCTAATATTCACGATGGGCTAGAGAGTACCTTATTAATTTTAGGGCATCGACTGAAACCTAAAGGAAGTTTCCCAGGAATTGCCGTGATTAAAGAGTATGGCGAATTGCCGCTAGTAGAGTGTTATCCGGGGCAACTTAATCAGGTGTTTATGAATATATTGGCGAATGGAATTGATTCTTTAGAAGAGTCTACGATTAGTTGTCCGCTGTGCGGAGAAAAGAAACAGAGCAATGACACTCCACAGATTCGGATCTGCACTGAAATGCTTCAGGATGACAGAGTGGTGATTCGGATTGCTGATAATGGGGTTGGCATAACTCAGGAAGTAATGCAGCATTTATTCACGCCGATGTTTACTACTAAATCAGTAGGTAAAGGGACAGGTTTAGGTTTGTCTATTAGCCGTGAGATCGTAGAACGAAAACATGGTGGTAAGCTGACCTGCATTTCCTCGCCAGAATGGGGGGTAGAGTTTGTTATTGAGCTTCCTATTCAGCATTAGTAATGGGGATTTTTTAGGGTGAATCTTAGTTGGGCTATTTTGTCAATATATCGTTAATCTGGCGATCGCCCATGTCTAATCTACCAATCACCATCACTGTCAAACTCTTGGCCGCCTATCAAGAAGCAGAGGGCTTGTCCCAAGTGAAATTAGAATTTCCCAAAGCAACTCCCGTATCGCAAGTCCTAGAACGCCTGAGTGCCACTTCCCCCCTGTTCTAGGCTCGATCGCACATCTTGCACCATTGTCAATAAGCTTTTTAGGAACAGGCTGGACGGCCTGTTCCACAAGAAAATCTACTCTTTGTGGAACAGGCCGTCCAGCCTGTTAAGCGAGAATGGTGCAACATCTCAGATTGATCGCACCTGCTTGAATATCAACCAGGAATTTGCCCTCGCCCCACCCCACTCCAAAACGGTGATGAAGTCGTCCTCATTCCCCCTGTGATCTCTCCCCTTCTGCCCTCGGACAGCCCGCCGATGGCGATCAGTTTGTCACCGGGCGGGCGATCGAGCTAAACTGAGAACTGAGGCCTCCCTTCGATCGGAAGAAGTCCTCAAACTTCTTGGAAGAAATTGTTTTACCTAGGAGTGGGTCAAGCCCACTTTTTTTGTTGCATTAGTCGCAGGAAAAGAGATCAGGGCGTCTGACTTGCAAGTTGAGGACTGATTTAGTAGGGGTACCCCCCCGCTTGAGATCCCTGCTGGGATGTTGGGTAAGTCCCAAAGTTGAAGACGAAAGTCGCAGCCACCTAATCAAACCACCTCAAAACCAAGCAATCTCAACAACAAATTTTTCCTTGCCGTGTCCGAGTTTAGGAGTTTTAACTTAAGTATTCGATATGACTCATCCCCTAATCCCACAAATCATTGACTTAGCTACCCCCGTTGCGGAAACACTGGGATTGGAAGTAGTGGGAGCAGTGTTTCACACCAACCAAAATCCTCCCGTCTTGCGGGTAGACATCCGCAACCTCCAACAAGACACTGGTTTAGCCGACTGCGAGCGCATGAGCACAGCCCTCGATGCCGAGTTAGAGGCAGCCGACATCATACCCGATGCCTACGTGCTAGAGATTTCCAGTCCCGGAATATCCCGATTGCTCAGCAGCGATCGAGAATTTATTACCTTTAAAGGTTTCCCCGTGACAGCCAAAACCACCGAACCCGACTCGCGAATCAAAGAGTGGAAAGGCCTACTCCTGGGCCGGGATGAAACAGCGGTTTATCTCAATCAAAAAGGGCGACAGGTTAAAATTCCCCGCCCTCAGATTGTCAAAGTTGAACTAGACGAAGGAAAGGAGATGTAAAGGGAAATTTTGAGTTTTGAGTTGTGAGTTGTGAGTTTTGCGATTGCCTCGCAGCAAGCTGAAAACGCTTGGCTGCGAGTTAATTTTTAACAATCACATCTGTAGCAGCGGGTTGAAGAGGAACAACAAATAAATTGTTACTGCACCTAGCTTCCCTAATCCTATCCAGTAACTCATCACTCCTCGTCATCATTTTTCCTGAAAATTTTCCAAGTACCAATTACCGATTACCAGTTACTTATTACCACAGCAAAAAAGGAGAGTTTTATATGTCAATGGTTCCCCTGCCCGGACTAAAAGAAATGGTCGAAGGTATTAGCAAAGAACGCAATTTACCCAAACACGCCGTCCAAGCAGCCTTGCGAGAAGCCTTGCTCAAAGGATACGAACGCTACCGCCGTACCCAAAAACTCGATCACTTCAGCGAAGAATACTTCGACAACTTTGATGTAGAACTAGACGCAGAACAAGAAGGTTTCCGCGTTTTAGCCAACAAAACTATTGTCGAAGAAGTCATCAATCCCGATCACGAAATCTCACTTACGGAAGTGCAAGAAGTAGCCACGGAAGCTCAACCTGGGAGCATCGTGCTCGTAGACGTAACACCAAATCAAAAAGAATTTGGTCGCATGGCGGCGATCCAGACCAAACAAGTTCTCGCTCAAAAACTGCGCGACCAACAGCGCAAAATGATTCAAGAAGAGTTTAAAGATTTAGAAGAAACCGTTCTTCAAGCAAGAGTGCTCAGGTTTGAGAGGCAGTCGGTAATTTTAGCTGTCACCAGCAGCTTCGGTCAGCCAGAAGTAGATGCCGAACTCCCTAAGCGCGAACAGTTGCCCAACGACAATTATCGGGCCAACGCTACATTCAAGGTTTATCTCAAAAAAGTAGGCGAAGGCTCAACTCGTGGGCCGCAGTTACTTGTTTCTAGAGCGGACGCAGGTTTGGTGGTTTACCTGTTTGCTAACGAAGTACCAGAAATAGAAGATGGTGTGGTGAGAATTGTCGCCGTAGCCAGGGAGGCAAATCCGCCATCCCGGCACGTCGGCCCCCGGACTAAAATAGCAGTTGATACTCTCGATCGCGACGTAGACCCTGTAGGAGCCTGCATCGGAGCGCGGGGATCGCGGATTCAGGTAGTAGTCAACGAATTGCGGGGCGAAAAAATCGACGTGATCCGCTGGTCTCCAGACCCAGCAACTTATATTGCTAACGCTCTGAGTCCCGCTAGAGTAGATGAAGTGCGTTTAGTTGCTCCAGAAGGCAGGAGAGCTCACATTTTGGTCGCTGAAGACCAACTGAGTCTTGCCATTGGCAAAGAAGGTCAGAACGTGCGTCTCGCAGCCCGCCTCACCGGTTGGAAAATCGATATCAAAGATATTGCTAAGTACGATCGCGCGGCCGAAGACAGCAAATTGGCAGCAGAAGCAACTAGGCTCGAAGAACTAGCAGGGGACTACGACGAGGAAGCAGGCGACTACGACGAGGAAAGCGCAGAATTTGAGCAAGAGGAGGCAGCCGCTACGGAGGAAACCGAAGCCGCTGTCTAAAAACTGTGACATTTACCGAAGAAGAATTCAGAATTCAGAATCCAGAATGGGTTCTGTGCGACAGGATGGAGAATCGAGCTTTAAAGCCCCCGATTTTAATCGTGGAACACCAAAAATTTTTTCCGTAACCCTTACCCCTGACTTGAGGCATGGCGTATTTTGAATTCTGAATTCTGTCTTCTGACTCCTTGTCCTAAGATTTTCTATCTTCGCCAGACAAGGAGGAGTTGTCCCCTACTCCCTCCTCTCCCCCCAGGGCGGTTTCATTCTCAGGAAAACCGCGATTTTGACTCTTGTAGTGCCAAGAATGCCTACCCCCCCCACAGACGATTTCACAGGCCTTTGGGACATGGGGCAACCACGGGGGGATTGCCCCTACGCAGAATGAAACAGCCCTGCCTCTCCCCCTACTCCCCCTCTGACAAGAAATGAAACCGAACTACCGGTGCTGTGCAAGTTGTCGAAAAATAGCTCCTAAGGAAGCTTTTTGGCGAGTAGTCAGGCTCTATCCTTCTCATCAGGTACAATTAGATCGTGGCATGGGCCGTTCTGCTTACCTTTGTCGGGAAGCCGAATGCCTCAAAGCAGCTCAGAAAAAAAATCGACTTGGGCGATCGCTCAAAGCGCCTGTGTCTGACGAACTCTACCAAACACTTTGGCAGCGTTTAGCCACATCTGACTGTACATCTTACTCGGGCCTAGCCGGACGAAAAACCGACAATAGTTCGGCATCGACTGTATAAACCCTCTTGGCAGCCCTACCAGTAATTACCGGTAGCGCCAGCTATAAAACCCCAATCCGATCTGCCCACCAGTCTGGAAAGATTTGTGTCAGATTAGATAAGGGTAGGGTACTAGCAGAGGTATCCTCAAGGTGGAAAGGCAAACTTTGAAGCTTGAGAGAGTGGGTTTTGCCAAAACTCAGACTTCGGAGTTCCAAGTTCCCAAACAGACTTGAGAATTCTTCAACCGCAGACTTCAGCGAGTTGCATCTTTTAGATAAAATTGCTGAGCGAGTACCAAAACCCCGATTCCTGACACTGAATCAATCACACCGAATGATGTCGTCATTAGCACAAAAAATCACAATGTAAAAACTGGTTGGCACAAAAGAGGGCAGAGTGGATGAACAACGGCAAAGTAAGAATTTACGAATTATCACGGGAACTAAATTTGGATAATAAAGACATCTTGGCAGTTTGCGAGCGGCTCAATATTTCAGTCAAGAGCCACAGCAGCACAATTACAGAATCCGAAGCAGAGCGCATTCGCAAAACGGCGGAAAAATACGTAGCCAGTAGCCACTCTTCCCCCGGCAAGCCAGCTCCACCCGAAAGAGCAGCAGCGCCATCTAGAGAATCTGGCCCTCACCCTAACGACCAACAAAAAAAGCAGCAAATTTTAGAAATACGCAGTCCAAAAGTACGCCCGGCTGGTGCTTCCTCCCAGCCTGCAGGCAACGAGGAGAACCAAAACCAGCCCGCGGCAACCGTGGCAACTCCTCCAAAGTCGCCTGCAGCTCAACAACTCCAGCCTCCAGCTAAACCGAATATCAATCGACCTGTACTGTCGAAGCCAAATGTGGCTGTCCCGGCGGCTCCGTCAGAAGTGTCGGAAAATGTAGGTGCGATCGCCCCGGAAACCACCGCCCAGGCTCAGGCACCGGCGGCACCTCAACCGCCGTCGTCCAAGGCTCCAGAACGCACCCAGCAACCGCCGATGGCCCCTCCTGCGCCCTCGGCAAAACTCACGTCGCCGCCCGTCAGAGGGGCGTCCGAGTCGGCTAGCCGTACCCCACAAAATCTGGGGAACAAGCCGGTACTCAAACTGGCAAAAACCGAGCAAGAGCAATCAGGACAGTCAGAAACTCTGGAAGCGCCGGCTAAACCGAGCCGCCCCAGCAGACCTGCACCGGGAGGTACCGAATCTCGCGACGCGCAAAGACCGCGCCGGGAAGGCCCTGGTGGCCCAGTCAAAACTCCACTGGCCGATCGACCCCAGCCCGGTGGGCCGCGCCGGAGCCTGGCCCCCGCAACGTCAGCTACCGGGCTGCGTAGCCGGGGCGGTGGCACCGGAGCCCTAGGGGATGACACTGATGACAATGAAGAAGATAATACGCCGTTGCTGGAGATTCCTCTCCTCGAAAGGCCCTCCCTCCCTCGTCCTGCCAAAAAGACATCGGTCATTTGGGAAGAAGATGATGACGAAAACTCAGATGCTGCCAAAGCTGCCAAAGCTGTTAAGGCAAAACGTTCTCGCCTAAAACCCATAGACGAGGATGACGATGACTTAGAAAACGGCTTGGATCTGCCAGCACCAGTCACGGTCAGCCTGTCCCTAGCCCGCCCAGCGAAAGCGAAGGGACAAGCAGCACCCAAGTCAACACCAACTCCGGGCGCACCCGGAAGCAGCGGAAAAAATAAGAGACCAGGCCCTTCTCACGATAAAAGTTCTTCAGGTTCGAGCGGGGGACGCGGCAACCGGGGCAAAACAGCCGAAGCTAAGGTAGAACGTCCAGAAAAGCTGCTGCTGAGCAGGCCGATGACCGTTCAAGAACTAGCAGTTACTCTGGCTGTTCCCGAAACCGAAATTATTAAGCGGCTTTTCTCTAAAGGAATTGCGGTAAATATTACCGAAACCCTGGACATTCCAGCGGTGAGGATGGTAGCCGAAGAAATGGGCGTAGAGGTGGAAACCCCAGAAAAAGTAGCCCCAGCTATCAAAGTGATCGAGATGCTGGACGAAGCGGATTTGGAATACCTCGAACGCCGTCCCCCAGTAGTAACGATTATGGGTCACGTGGATCACGGTAAAACTACCTTGCTCGACTCGATCCGCAAAACCAAGGTGGCTCAGGGAGAAGCTGGGGGCATTACCCAGCACATCGGTGCTTACCACGTGGATGTGGTACACGAAGGCAAGAGCCAGCAGGTGGTATTTTTGGATACGCCCGGTCACGAAGCCTTTACAGCGATGCGGGCTCGGGGAACACGGGTTACGGACATCGCCATCTTGGTGGTGGCGGCGGACGACGGCGTGCGACCCCAGACAATTGAAGCGATCAGCCACGCGAAAGCTGCGAAAGTGCCAATTGTCGTGGCTATCAATAAAGTTGACAAGGAGGGTGCTCAGCCGGAACGGGTGAAGCAAGAGCTTACTGAGTACGGCTTGGTGGCAGATGACTGGGGCGGCGATATCACGATGGTTCCAGTCAGCGCGATCCGAGGCGAAAACCTGGATACGCTGTTGGAAATGATTCTGACAGTCGCGGAAATGGAAGACCTCAACGCCAACCCGCACCGACCGGCTAAGGGTACTGTGATTGAAGCTCACCTCGACAAGGCAAGGGGGCCAGTGGCAACTCTGCTGGTTCAGAACGGCACTCTGCGAGTGGGCGATATTGTGGTCGCAGGCTCGGCTTTGGGCAAGGTGCGCGCCATGATCGATGACCGGGGCGAACGCGTAGAACACGCAACTCCATCCTTCGCGGTGGAAGTGCTAGGGCTGCGGGAAGTTCCTCGCGCCGGAGACGAGTTTGATGTCTTCGCAAACGAAAAAGAAGCTGCGGCGATCGCAAGCGGAAGAGCTACCTCCCGACGAGATTCACGCCTGCTGCAAGGCGGCCGGATCAGTCTCAGCGGCTTCTCTCAACAAGCTAAGGAAGGCGTTCTCAAGGAACTCAACTTGATCTTGAAGGCAGATGTCCAAGGCTCCCTCGAAGCAATTGTCGGCGCTCTGACTCAACTTCCTCAAAAAGAAGTTCAACTCCGACTGCTGCTATCTGCTCCTGGGGAAATTACAGAAACGGATATTGACCTCGCAGCAGCCAGTAATGCTGTAATTATCGGGTTCAATACTACTCTGGCCACCGACGCTCGCCTCGCGGCTGACCAAGCTGGCGTAGACGTGCGGGAATACAGCATCATCTACAACCTCTTGGATGACATTCAAGGGGCGATGGAAGGCCTGCTGGAACCCGAATTGGTGGAAGAACCTTTGGGTCAAGTCGAAGTGCGCGCTGTCTTTGCGATCGGTCGCGGGGCTGTGGCTGGATGTATGGTACTCTCTGGCAAAGTCATCCGTAACTGTAAGGTGCGGGTGCGCCGGGGCAACAATGTCGTTTACGAAGGTGTCCTCGACTCCCTAAAACGGATGAAGGAAGATGCCAAGGAAGTCAATGCTGGCTTTGAATGCGGCATTTCCTTGAGTGGGTTTAGCGACTGGGCGGATGGCGATATTATTGAAGCCTACCGGATGGTTACTAAACGCCGGACTCTCTCTCAATAGTTTTGAGTGGTGAGTGTTGAGAGGGAAGAGAATTTTTGAGCGATCGCAACTAAATTGCCGATCGCTCGCAACTCTTCTCTTCACTCAATACTCCCAAAGTCATCACTCCCAAATTTTGTTTTTAACTTATAGCAGAAGCAAGAAGCCAGAAGGCAGAAGGTTTTAGTTATCTAGGAGAGAAGGAAGAAGTAAGAAAAGCAAATATATCCACAATTAACAACGTCCTCATCGTCTTGGCTGTTGCTAAAAATTCAAAATTTAAAACTCCAATAAGACTTACGCACAGCAATCGAGTTTCCTCCCAAAATGCTTGGTGTTACCTCTAGAGATGTACTCTTTGCACCAGGTTTATTGCTTAAGAATGCGTCCCCGACTATCAAAACTCAAAATTCAAAACTCATAACTCATAATTATTTTTTAAAGTGCGTTCTTTTTGGTCAGATCCTTTCTTGTGGATTCATCTTTCTGGGGCGGCTGCACTGCCGATATTCCTAGGAGTGTGCTTGCTGGGACTCGCAGTGGGTTCTCCCCTGCTCCCTGTCTGGTTAGAAATATTTTTAGTGGCTGTAGCAGGTATTGTTCCTGTGCTTTGGATGCAGTGGTTCCGCCCTTTTTACATTTTTAGTATTTTAGTTGTGGCGGTGAAACCGCAGAATTTAACTTGTTTGCAGCAGCGGCTTCTGACTCGGTTTAAAACAAAGTTAAATCAAGGAATCGCTCTTTTTGTTGCTGTTTTGCTGGCAATAATTTTGTGGCAACTCTACCGATTGGCTCCCCTCGCGGCAACGGTTGCTCCCTTTCCTCCTTCCTGGCGCGGGACTGGATTGTTGTTGGCAGTTGCTGCTTTTTTAGCTAGCAATTTGTTTTTGCAGGTGTCTGCTAGTGTCATGGCGGTTTTGCTGACGCCGGAATCAGAATTTGCAGCGACACAGCCTCATGTTTTAGAAAAAATTCGGCAGGATTTTACGATCGCGCCTTGGCAAGTCGATCGACTTTTGCCGGCTTTGGCAGCCGAGACAACTGCCGCTGTGGCTGCACCTGTAGAGTCAATTGGTTCAGCATCCACAAGAGGGAATTCGTCAGTCGGCAGTATTGTCAACCCAAAACCTGCTGACTCCAACGGCGTTACATATCTACCCGAAGAGTCGATCGAAAAAAAGTGAAATAAAAAATTAATAAGGGGACAATTGTAGTTTAAGCTACTTTAATTTGTACAGATGTATGCTGTGAAGAAAATAGGTAACACCCCTCTTGTGATAGAGATTATTAATAGTCTTAATATTTAATTTTTAATCGCAGGTTGTGGATATTTTAGGTTGGCTCTTTGGAGAGAAGAATCTATAATAGAGAGTGTCAAGGTCAGCTTTCAATCCTTACAGGGGATTAAAACAGAGGTATAACAATATGGCGAATTATCTACCGATCGCACAAGAACCTCAAGCCGCCGAGCCGATCGAGCTGTGCGAAGATTCTGAAATCTGGGGCAGTCTCAAATCCGCGATCGGCGCAAGTTCAGGATTTCAACGCTGGCAGCTAGAACTCAATTTTGAGCGTCAGC
This sequence comes from Microcoleus sp. B4-C1, assembly GCF_036705285.1. Classification (NCBI taxonomy): domain Bacteria; kingdom Bacillati; phylum Cyanobacteriota; class Cyanophyceae; order Oscillatoriales; family Microcoleaceae; genus Microcoleus; species Microcoleus sp. B4-C1. Next base: position 18,134 of record NZ_JAUBUC010000031.1, read on the forward strand.
ACCAAAATGCCACCCTCGATCAGCAGGTTCGTTCCTATCTGCGAGAAACTTTAGAAACTTTGGCTTATTGAGCGCCGTAAAACCAAATATTGTCACGATTTGTGAACTTTATAGCCCAATTCTGCTGGCATCCCCTCCAATATGCTAACTGAGTACCGATAGTGAGTGTCGAGAGTGAGTGTCGATCGCAACTTCGGAGATCAAATTGCAGGGGACAGTATTTCTCCTTACTTAGTCGGGATTAATTCCCGCATTCTACTTGCAACACACTCTCAGATACATCAAGAGAAAATTAGCCTGAAACCCCCAATACAAAGCGACTGCGGCCGCTATCTATTGACCTGGCTGTTGCCGAAACTCTTTATAATAAGACTGAAGCAAAATAAAATTAATAGTGCGGTTGTGGCGGTACCTCAAACCGTCCCGATCAACCTACTTACACATCTTTTGCATCGTAAGTCCTATTAAATACTTTACAACCAGAGTTGAGGAAAATGCGCTTAGTCATAGTTCAGTATGCCGGCGATTACGCAGAAGCCTTTGATCGTTTAGCCAAAGGTGGAAGCGAAACATACTACGCTCAAAAATATTCTGTTGATGCCGTCACCGAGATGGCAAAACGAGCTGAGTCAGTAACGGTTATTTGCTGCATGACACCCGAATTTAACGATCGGGTTCTAGAAAACGGCGTGCGGGCGATCGGTTGCGGATTTAATTACAAAATTGATCCCCAAAAATTGATCGACTTAATTGCCCAGCAAAAGCCGACTCATTTAGTCATGCGGACGACTTTTCCAGACATTTTTAAGTGGGCAATAAAAAACACAATTAAAACCATCGCTGTATTTGCAGAATCTATTGCGACAACAACTTGGCGCAATAAATACCGCAACTATTTCCTGTCCCAATTGTTGAATAACAAGCAAATAGAATGGGTTGGAACTTACGGCATTACGTCATCTTTATTGTTCCAACAAATAGGAGTAAAAGCTGATAAAATAATTCCCTGGGACTTTCTCTTAGAGACCAATCCCGGCTCTTTGTCGCCGAAAAAAATCCCTGCGGACATCAAAAAAATTCAACTTTTTTACGCTGGTTCGTTAGTACAAAGTAAGGGAGTGGGTGATATATTGAGAGCCGTAGCAAAGTTAAGAGAACGGAATAATATATCAGTTCACTTAAAAATGGCAGGTAAAGGTGAAGAGGAGTTTTTTGCCCAGCGAGTCGAAGAGTTGCAAATTAAAGATTGTGTAGATTTTCTGGGAATCGTGCCAACTCAGAGTTTAGAACCTTTAATGAGAGAATCCGATCTCGTGTTAGTTACTAGCAGGCACGAGTATCCCGAAGGCTTTCCCCTGACTATTCAGCACGCTTTACGGACTAGAACACCGATAGTAGCTTCAGATCACCCGATGTTTAAAACCCACTTAAAACACGGTATTAATTCGATGATTTTTGAGGCGGGGAACTCTCTGGCTTTAGCAGAATGTATCGAAAAAGTTATTTCGGATTCAGCGCTTTACCACAATCTTTCTGTCGCTTCTCACTCAACCTGGCAGGAGTTGCGTCTGCCTGTCAAATGGGCGGACTTGATCGATCGCTGGCTGGATGATTCTCCTGAAAGCAAACAGTGGTTATTTGAACAACGACTAGCTTCTGGAGCCTATAACGCGTCGCGTGAGAACCCCGGTATTTCAAGCAGGGGATGAAACGCAGTTGTAGTCTTTAGGCTACCAGTGTTGCGGATTATTTATTTCTTTGTTCTTCAATATATTTTCTGACGGTTTCAGTTGAGACATTGCCAACACTACCGACAAAATAACTAGGAGTCCACAAGGTAGGCAATTTTCACTATTCAGGAAACTCTTTTCTTAAGTAACTGGAAGCCCTGCCTTTGACTCTTTGCAGGACAAAGCTAGCGACATCAGTCGGGTTAACGTTAACCAATAAATGTACATCCCACATTTTGCAAGTCTTTAAATAGAATTGATGGTTATAAATTTTAAAAATTCCAGCCTGAAGTGATGGGTCCGTAATCACTTCAGGCTTTTTTGAGTTACAATGAACGGATTAGGAACCCAGAGGAAAAAACCATGAATGAGTATCAAGAAGCCATAAAAGTCCTAAATTTAGACCCTAAACGGAATAGTAGCAGGCATAATAAGCTGTCAAACATCTAAAACAATCGAACCACGGCGCAAGCCCCTTTTCTCCATTAACTATCATTCTCTACCCTCCTTAAGTATCTCAGGAGTTTTCTGCACCACTAAGGGGGCTGCACAAAAATCTATTCGATCTGCGCCGCATGGCAGTGGTTCACAATCTTCATGTTTTGGCAAGAAGTTTTACAGAAAGTCAACTGGTATCTGCCTAACTAAAAAAATACTTCAGTTAGATATTATATTTTTTATATTGAACGAAAGCCAGATTTATTGGTAACAATAAAGAGGCTGAAATTTTGGATTGGTAATTTTACTCGCTCGCTGGGTTGCAACTTGAGTTTTGGATGCTAAGCCGTGATTTTTTTTGTACACCATACTTGATAGTTTTTGTCAACCTCTTTTACTGGACTGGCGCTTTAGTAAAGGGAGTGAAAAGTTCCAGAAATATCTGCGAAAACATCAGTCAATAATCCCAGATTACCAAAATTATCTTTATTCAGGGTATTGACATTGGTTCGGGAGCTGTAGAGTCTTTAATTCAACAGATTGGAGCAAGAATTAAGATTGTAGGTGCACAGTGGAACGAAAAAAATGTGCCTCAGATTTTAAGACTCAGATGTGCCTATTTAAATAACGACATCAAGCTTAAGTATTTCTGCCTCGTTAAACAGCGGGATGCTCCCACTTGGTTTGGTACTTTAGTAGGGTTGAGCTTTTTAGGCATGGGCGCAGCAAAATGCAAAATTAAGCGCAAGATTTCCTAAGTTAGGTAGGGTGTGCATTAAGTACCTTACGAATAGCTGTTATGCACACCTTACGAATAGCCGCAGTGCCTCACAATTTGCTAACAGTAGAGTAAATTATGGATAGATAAAATGTGCCCAAACATTCCCATCTGGCCCAGCAACTTGATTGACATAACTGTAGGGATACATCAACTTTCTCCCCTCAGTATCGCTGTAACCAGTGAGTGCATTTCCCCAAGGATCTTGCACGATATAACCTTGAGAATTGTAGCCAATGACAGTAAGAATGTGACCGGCAGCAGTAAAATCTCCTGCTAAAACTACTGGCCGCCGATTTAGCAATTCCGATCGCACCTCGGCCCATTTGCGAGTCGTACTAAAACTCGTCTTAAACCCGTAGGCCTGAATCAGCGCCGAAAGCACGCTGTGATCGGTTTGAGATCCCTGGCCGGCATAGTCGAAACACCACTGCAACAACTCATCCTCCAACTGTCCGCCCCACTCAGAACGAAGACCATAATAATAAAGCACCATGGCGATCGAAGTTACGTTGCAAGTAGACCAGTCAAAACGCGGATTGTCTCGCTGCGAAAAATACGGCACGTTCAATTCCACATTGTTCGGAACCGGATCGAAAATTTTATCTCCCCGCTTGAACTGAACAAAACTAGGAAAAACATAACCTGTATTGCCCAAATTCGGCAGTTCTTCAGTCAGAGAAACTTTCAGGTGAGATCCTTCCGCACCGTAGCTGTTCACGCCGTAAACTCGACCTAAAGGCAGCGTAGTTTTCTCGGTACTGCTCAGGCTAGAAGAATCTACCGGCCGTTTTTTAAAGACAGTTGCTTGCAGGATTGTCATCGTCAAAGCATCCGGGTCAAAGGGAACTTCTTTGCCGTCTTTTTTAATTTTAACGTCCTGCCAATAAATAAATCCGATATTGCCGAAACCGGGAATAGATTGGGCGAGAGTTACTCGGAAATGCCCCAAAATGCAGGCATAACCAGTAATGGCATAGGTGCTGCCTAAAAGTAGGTCAGCAATTTGATCTGCAGGCAGTTTCGATGAATCTTCGGGTTTAGCTTTAATCTGAGTTGTTTGAGTTACCAAAAGTTGAGCGCTGACGTTGCTATTGGGTACGTCAGCCAGGTCAAATCTTAGGATTTGAGTACCTTTTGCCAACTGAACGTCGGGTTCATAAAAATAGCCAAAAGTGCCGATCGGCCAAATTGCTGAATCCAGAACCACCTTGAGATGCCCGTCAATAAATCCGTATTTGCTAACGGCCAACGTCTGGCCTGCTTTGACAACAACTTTTTGCTGATTGTTGAGCCTGGAAGAATCAAGAGGAACTACCTTAAACAAAGTGTCAGAAACTATCTTTAAGGTCAAACCTCGTCCGACAGTTAGCGGATCGGAAGTTACGGCAATGTAAATTATTTGGCTGCCAGTAACGTTGCCTTTGCTGTCAGTTGCCCGCAACCTGAGCCACCGAGCTCCAGCTACGCTAAATCCTTTAGACAAATTAACTTGCCAAGTGCTAGTCTCTTGGTTTAGAGTGACGGTTAGGGGAAATTTATCCTCAGCTATCACGTCAATTTTTGCTGCTTGTTGCCGGTCAAAAGTACCCCGAAGGACGATCGGCTGATTTACTAAAACTTCTGACGGCCCTTGATAAGTTAAATTCACAGCGGGATTAAAAGATTTGCCACCGCGGCTGAATTGCACAAAATCGGGATAAATGAAACCTGTATTGCCAAATTGTGGCAAATTCTCGGTCAGCGAGACTTTAATGTGGCTTTGTTCGATCAAGAATCCGGCAATTCCGTAAATCATTCCCGCCGGCAAGGTGATTTTTTCTTCGGGTGGCAGGCTAGCCGCATTTACCGGGCGCTTTTTAAACACAGTTGTTTTGATGATTGTCATCGTAACTGCATTTCTATCATACTCAATTCCCCTCCCGTCTCGCAAAATTTGGACGTGCAGCCAGTACAGAAATCCCGAAGTTCCTAAGTTAGGAACTGCCCGAGCAAAAGCGACTCTGAAATGGTTTTCCACGCAAGCGTAGCCGAGAAGATTGAAAGTTTCTCCTGGGTTAAATAGTAATTTCTGAGTTGGGCCTAAAGTTCCAGAATCTGCGGGGGTGAACTTTAACCAGGTCTTTTTGATCACCCACAGTAACTGCATTCCAGGAGGCGGGGTCGGCAACTCGGCGCGATCGAATATGAGAATTTTTGCGCCTTTGGTTATGAGTACGTGTTTTTCGTAGAAAAAGCCGGTTTTTCCCACCGGATAAATTGGATTATTTAGTTGAACATTCAGATGTCCGTCTTCTAACTCGTAGTCGCTAACTGGATAAATTTTCCCTGCTGGTATGTCCGCTTTTTGCAGCTCGTTGAGATTGCTGGCGGGCAGTGTTCCGGCTTTGAATTTGGTATCTGTGAGAGTAATTAACGTGAAAATTTGAGCGGGTGCCCCAGAAGCAGGATTAACTTTGATGTTAATTGTTTGTTGGCCGATAACTTTGCCAGTCTTATCAGTTGCCCTCACCTGCACTGTGCGAGTTCCTGCGCTATCGAATCCTTTTTCTAAACTGATGTTCCAAATGCCTCTAGAGAGATTTATTCCGACATTCAGGGCATTTGAGCCTTCTAATGCTGAAATCGCTGCCACTAGATTTTTGTCAAAAGTGCCAACTAAGACAGTGGGTCTATTGACCTCAATTTCTCGCGGGCCTAAGTAACTCAAAATAATGTTGTTGGTTGTCATTATATATCCCTCTACCTACTTAGTTATTCAGCTAAAGCAAGGATAACTTCTGATTTTATCAAACACAATGACCCGAACCAGGAAAAAATCGCCCTTAGATTCAGCCTACGGGCGGTTAATGCCTTTTCCAGCATAAGTTTTTAATTATTGGCGGGAGTTGCGCCACAAATCTCACTTTAGACGTACAATAAGCACCTTAACCGAATATATGCCTGGTTGAGCGGATTTGTGGTGGAAGTTTTGAGGGAAGGAATTTAGTTCGAGTAGGTTGTTTCCCCCTGTACCCTTGACCCCTCACTGGCTGAGTCAATCGATTGCGCGATTTTAGATTTTAGATTTTAGATTTTAGATTTTAGAATTGAAGGATTGACCCGACGGATGAATGCGGAGGCTTGTATCCTGGATGCTTGATTGTCAGGACTTAGGATCGCGAATTAAATAACTTACAATTTTAATTGTTATTGTGGGATGGGCGGGACGCCCATCCTTTTTGGACGGGCGGGACGCCCATCCCACTTTCAAGAGTGGAAGTTATTTAATTCTCATTCCTTACTAAAAAAACCCGGTTCCTAGGAGAATATTGCTTATAGCAACGAGGCATCTAGGAAGAAACCGGGTTTTTAGCCGTTTGGTGCGTGCAGGAGTGTTAGTGCGATCGACTAAATTTCGACTAAACTTCGACTAAACTATGGTGACGAGAATATCTTGAGCGTGAGTGTCAACTTTCATGGTTTCCCCTTCATAAACCTGAATGATTTTGCCGGTACCGTCGATGACAAAAGTAACGCGCTTGGCATAATCGCCTTTCTCGACATCGTAAGCTTTGGTAATCGTGCCATCAACATCTGCTAATAGCTGGAAAGGTAAACCGTATTTTTCTGTGAACTTTTGGTGCGATTCCTCGTTGTCGCGGCTGACACCGAGAACTACTATATCTTTGCCCTTGTATTCTTCATGGGCTGCTTTGAAGCTTTGGGCTTGTCTGGTGCAGCCGGGGGTGTCATCTTTGGGGTAGAAATACAAGATTACGGTTTTACCTGCGAATTGGGAGAGGGATACTGTGTTGCCGTTGGTGTCTTTGGCGGTAAATTGAGGGGCGGCGCACCCAACTGGTAATGTCATAGTTTTGTTTCCCTTGCGATTTACCAACCTATTTTAGTTGATTTTGTGCTGCTACCGTCAATGTTTTGAATGCGAGGTTCGGGATTGAGTTCATCCCAAGGAAAATTTGCGCTTGGAAATAGTTCGATTGGGCGATTTTCTGCGTTGACTTGCGGGCGATCGCGTGTTAGATTATCGGCGTGCTCTCCTGATTTTCCTACTCAATAAAAATTAATTTTCCTGTAAAATATGATTGATTTCTATACTGTGATTCTCCGAACAAGTGCTGATTATTGGGTTTCTTTGTGTTTAGAAAATGGATTGGTGGGACAAGGCAATACTCCAGAACAATCTATTGATAAACTCAAACAAGCTATTGAGTCATTTTCCGAAGTCTATGAATCCAAGTCTGATGTTTATCTCAGCCCTCTTTCTATTAATGAGTTACACGAATTTCTGACTTTAGAAGATGCGGAAGCTTCAGATACTTATGAATTCAGGAAAGTTTATGCCTAAAATAATTAGACTTACAGGACTTACGCAGGGGCCAGAAACCGGGTTTTTTTTACGAAAATACTGAATTACAACCCGCAGATTTGGTAAAAAACCCGGTTTCTTTGGTAGAAGTGCGTCCAGGACTGGATTTAACTAGCATTTTTATACAACAGGCCGCGAACAGGGAGCGACAACAGGTAATCCCTCAGTTTCTCGCTGTGCAACTTCAAAGTTTAATTCTAATAGAAACTTTAAGGGGTCTTGGTTGGGTTTGATATCGTAGGCTTTGCAAACGAGTTGGTCTAATTGGGCGTGGAGTTTGGCGAGTTGGCTGGCAGCTTCATTAAAAAACTCGTTGTATAATTGGGTAATACCACACTGTTTGCGCTCCATATACTCTGTACGATAGTCATGGAGAACCTGCATGGCTGCTCGAATTTCAGTTTTGGTTTTTTCTGGGCAATTTTGGGGAAAGGGAAATGTTTCAAAACAGGTGTTGTGAGTGTAACGTGTATCGGCTTTAAGGGTTGAGCTTTGTGCTTTTACCCACTGACGATGCAGATTTGAAGTTAGGATGCCAAGAACATAGAAGTCATCTGAAGCCACAGGATGACAACTATTTCCATGCAAGTAATTACAATCAGAAATTAAAAATATCGACCACTTTGAAGTTTCTGGGACGGCGAAACAAAAGGGTAAAGTTGCTAGAGCTTTTCGCATTGCTTCATTCGTGCGCTTGAATCGCCACCATTTTTCCCGCATGACGGCTTCTCGATTAGATTCTCGTTGAGGCTTGACGTACTTTTTAACATGATCGAACGGTAGCTGGTAATCACTAACCTCTTCTAAACTGCGATTGTCAAAATCAATAATCCAACGCTCTGGCTTTCCCTGGGGGTTCTGTGCCAGATTCGCACCCGTTGAAAAGAGCTTGAGAATATCTTGATTTTTAGGATCGGCTTTAATCCATTGCTTTACCTCTCTTTCAGTTACAATAAAACCCTTATCATTAGGTTGCACTCCTACGAAACATTGATTTAAGTTGGCTTTAATCTTTACAGCTTGAGAAGCATCGACTTCTGCCTTGAGAGAAGAATTGATATGAGAAACAACTTTATAATCAATACGGCAGGTTAATTCTTTACTCTCAGAAGTTTTGAGCCAATTGACAATACTAATGTGTACTTTCGCTTCACCAGACCAAGGCTGAGTAGAAATTGCATCATAAATACAACCACCATTTTGAATGATGTAGTCTAAAGTAGCTTGACGAGTTTGACCTTGAGAGATGGTGTTTGTTGCGACTAAGCCAGCCCGGAAATCTTCCCTTAAGTGATTATGAGCAAGGCGAAACCAGTAGGAACAAAAATCTACTTTACCTTTTACATCAGGAAATTTGGCAAAAATACGATCGACATAATCATCACTAAGGGTTAGTCGCAGACGATTACCACCCAAAAAGGGAGGATTGCCAATAATTACATTAACTTGTTCCCACTCGCAAAACAGAGCATCATCACAGCGGATATTGCGATCGAGATTATCGAGCGGCAATGCTTGCTCTAGTTCCAATGCCAGGTTCAACTGTACCGTATTGAGCAACTGGTTTTCTTCATCTAAGGCTAACTTTTTGGCAAGCATCAGCGTCACTTTTGCCAATTCCACGGCAAAGGGTTTGATGTCAATGCCGTAAAACTGGCTTGTCTTCACCAGCGACATCGTACCTATCGCATTAGCAGCACGAGAGAAATTTTCATGAATTTTAGTTAGCAATTGTGCCTCTAGTCGCTTCATTTCCCGATAAGCAACATAGAGAAAATTACCGCTGCCGCAAGCGGGATCGAGAACTTTGAAATCAAGTAATTCTTGCCGCAGTGCCAACAAATCTTTCAGCGTCTTCGCAGCTTCAATCCGTTCTCGCCACGGGCGGATAATCGTAGGCAAAACCACTTTTTGAATATCTGCCTCGCTGGTATAATGAGCACCCAAGGCATGACGTTCCTCTTTGCCCATACTGGACTCAAACAACGCGCCAAAAATCGCAGGTTCTACCTTTGACCACCGTTCCTTTGCTGCCTCCAATAGCAGATCGATTTCGCTGCGAGTCAGGGCGATGGGTTCAACAACTGAGAAGATACCGCCATTAAAATAGGATACATCCCGATAGCGGCTGTCTTTAGGTGCGGGGCGATCGCTCCCCATTTGCCGAAACAATCCCCCAATCAAATCGTAGGAACTGACTCGATTCATCTGGCAATCACCTAAAAACTCGGTGAATAAACCGCGCGGCAACAAATCGATATCTTCAGCAAACAATGCTACTACACACTGAAGGATAAACCTTTGAGCGGTTTCTACTTTTTCGCCTCGCTCTACTAACCGATTGAAAACTAGAGCAACTTTGTCAGCGGCAGTTCGCGTTACATCAATTTGGTTGTTATTGAATAAAGGCTGGCGATTTTCGGGGAAAAGAAAGTTTAAGGCTGTGAAGCGAGCGGGTATCTCTTCCAGATTTACGCGGTCTACCGGTTCCCGCAGTTGCAAATCGAAGTCATAAATCCAAAATTCATCAAAGTTGCAAAGAACCACATATTTAGGACGCTGCGGCACTAGCTCCAGCCAGTATTCAAAGGCTTGTTGATAGTGTTTTTCCAGTTTTTCGCCCCGTTTTTTCATCTCCAGCAACAACCTGGGTCGCCACAGCAAATCGGCAAATTTCGTAGTTTTGCCTTTCGCCTTTACTCGAAATTCTAGTTCGGCTCCCGCTTCCTTGTAGCCTAGATGACCGAAGGCTTGAAACAGGCGATCGCAGAATACCTGTGCCTCGCCTTTTTCGTCTCCCTTCAAAGTACGAACGTATTCAACAAACCTGTTGATATTATTTAGTGTATCGGTCATAATAAGTGTAAAATTAGGATCGATAGGGTGAATCAGCCCGCTCAGATATCTGTAACAATTAAAAATATAGTACCTGTTCAGAGGTTTTTTGAATGACTTTTATTCCATCTGAAGCATTTAAATCTATTAGTTATCCCGATCGCACTGTCAAAAGAGCCGATCGCGCGGTCCGGTGCAGCCCTTTTCAATTACACTTCTTCCAGACGATCCGCGATAACAGCGTTTTCCTAACTGCGATCGCCTCAAATTCTGGTGTCGAAAGCGGCTACACCCGATCGCCCGTATCCGAACTCGTAGCCGAAAACTCCCTGCTGTGGCTGATCCAAGTCGGTGTACTGCGGCGGGAAGTAGACGGACAAGGGATTACCGACAGTTTTCGCCTCACGCCCCTAGGCCGCCAACTCGTGGAAAAATGGGAACAGGAAGGAGACAAAGTGCCGGATGCTTCATTGTGCGATCGTATGGGAAATGCCGTTAGCCGCGGATTGGGAGTATTTCTTTAAGCGTTTATTGCTTGTCCGACAGTCCGACAGTCCGACAGTCCGACAGTCCGACATTCCGACAGTCCGACAGTCCGACATTCCGACAGTCCAACAGTCCGACAGTCCGACAGGGAATGAATTCCCTGTCTCATAGCGAAAGTCGGTTAAAACCGACTGCAAGTCTAAATTCAATTCGATGTTGAGTTTCGCATAAAAGCGACTGCAAGTCTAAATTCAACTTGATCTTGAGTTTCGCATTTCACGTTAATCAACATCCTCAGTCCTCTTGCAGAGGACTTGCGCTATGAGACAGGGATTTCAATCCCTGTCGGACTCGCCGTCAAACGAGTTAGACCCCTTAAAGCCGTCAAGCGAAGGACGGGGTTTTAGACCCATTTTCTTGATAAATTAAATGCACGATCGCTTAACTAATACAAATTAAACTTAAATCCAATTAAAATAATGGTTCAAACCGCTTCTAAACCTTTGACTCTCGATGAATTTCTCCAACTGTCGGAAACCAAACCCGCCAGCGAATTCATCGATGGTCAGATTATCCAGAAACCTATGCCCCAAGGAAAACACAGCACAATTCAAAGCGATTTGGGTGCTGACATTAACCGGGTACTCAAACCCCAACGCATCGCCCGCGCCTATCCAGAATTGCGCTGTACCTTTGGAGGTCGATCGACAGTACCCGATCTTGCAGTCTTTACCTGGGAACGCATTCCCCGCGACGAAAACGGCGAAGTAGCAAACACTTTCGCCATCGCCCCCGACTGGACAATCGAAATTCTTTCCCCCGACCAAAGTCAAACTAAAGTCGTCCGCAACATTCTCCACAGTCTCGCCCACGGAACCCAGATGGGCTGGCTGATTGACCCGGAAGAAGAACTGGTATTTGTCTATTTTGCCGATCGCACTTTAGCAGTTTTTGAAGAACCGGGCGATCGCATCCCGGTTCCCACCTTTGCCGAATCCTTTAATCTCACTGTCGGCGAAATGTTCAGTTGGCTGACTGAGTAGCGCCACCTCGATTTGTGAAGGATTTTTTAACCGCAGAGGGCGCAGAGGGCGCGGAGGAAGAGAAGAGAGGAAAGGACTTTTTTGTGGGTGGGGGCGGGTTTATTTGACCTGTCTGCAACCTTTATATCTGTTGGTGAACCCGCCCCTACAGGTTTTGGAGCTTTGATCGAATGTGCTGTCGATCGCCTATACTAGAATATCTGGTTGTCACCTCTTCAATGACGAGAGATGACTAAAGTTATCACTATTAACTTACATTATGATTATTTAACCGGACTTGATATCATCTCTCAAATAACCCCTAACTACTAACAACTAACTACATAAAACGTTTCTCAAAAATGGAAGCTAAATCTTACAAAGACACGGTAAACCTGCCCAAAACCAAGTTTGATATGCGCGCCAACGCCGTCAAACGGGAACCAGAATTGCAACAATTTTGGGCGGATCAAGAAATCTACGATCGCCTTTCGGAAAATAACCCAGGCGATTTGTTCATCCTCCACGACGGGCCACCCTACGCCAACGGACAACTCCACATCGGCCACGCCCTCAACAAAATCCTCAAAGACTTTATCAACCGCTACCAAATGTTGCGCGGCAAAAAAGTCCGCTACGTGCCCGGTTGGGATTGTCATGGATTGCCGATCGAACTTAAAGTATTGCAGAACATGAAATCGGACGATCGGCTAAATCTTACGCCGATCGAACTCCGCCGCAAAGCCGCCGCCTTCGCGCAGCAAACAATGGAACAGCAGCGCGAATCCTTCCAGCGCTACGGCGTTTGGGGCGACTGGGAACACCCGTATTTAACTCTGAAGCCCGAATACGAAGCGGCTCAAATTGGCGTTTTCGGTCAAATGGTGCTCAAAGGCTACATCTACCGGGGCTTCAAACCGGTTCACTGGAGTCCGAGCTCGAAAACAGCCCTCGCCGAAGCCGAATTGGAATATCCCGAAGGTCACACGTCGCGCAGCATCTACGTCGGCTTCCATGTGAAAAAATTGTCAAAATCGTTGCAATCGAAGGTCAAGCGCTATATGCCGAGCCTCTGGGCGGCGATTTGGACGACTACTCCCTGGACAATTCCGGCAAACTTGGCGATCGCAGTTAATCCCGAATTGACTTATGCGGTGGTGGAACCGCCGGCAAATTCCCACATCGCACAACAATTTATGTTAGTAGCTGTCGATGCGGTCGATCGGCTGTCGGCAACTTTTAACACTGAATTAAAAATACTTGCCACCTTCAAAGGCAAAGAATTAGAAGGTTGCAGCTACAAACACCCGTTGTTCGATCGCGAAAGTCCAATAGTTGCCGGCGGTGACTACATTACCGCTGATTCTGGGACGGGATTAGTGCACACCGCACCGGGGCACGGACAAGAAGACTTTATCGTCGGAAAACGCTGTGGTTTACCTGTTTTAACACCCGTAGATGAGAACGGAAATTTCACCGCAGAAGCCGGACAGTTTGTAGGTTTAAATGTCCTCGGAAACGGCAATGCCGCAGTCATTGATGCCCTTGCTGACGCAAATTGTTTGATTAAAGAGGAAAGTTACGCTCACTCTTATCCTTACGATTGGCGCACGAAAAAGCCGACCATTTTTCGGGCGACGGAACAGTGGTTTGCCTCCGTTGAAGGGTTCCGAGATGAAGCCTTAAAAGCGATCGCCGGTGTGAATTGGATTCCCGCCCAAGGGGAAAATCGGATTACTGCAATGGTGGGCGATCGATCGGATTGGTGTATTTCTCGTCAGCGGACTTGGGGCGTTCCCATTCCCGTATTCTACGACGAAGAAACCAACGAACCGCTGTTAAATGAAGAAACGATCGCCCATGTGCAAGCCCTTTTTGCCGAACGCGGTTCCGATGCTTGGTGGGAATTGTCGATCGATGAATTGCTGCCGGAATCTTACCGCAATAACGGCCGCACTTACCGCAAGGGTACAGACACGATGGATGTGTGGTTTGACTCCGGTTCTTCCTGGGCCGCAGTTGCCAAAGGGCGATCGGAATTAAACTATCCGGCTGATATCTATTTGGAAGGTTCAGACCAACACCGTGGCTGGTTTCAATCCAGCTTACTTACCAGTGTAGCAACTAACGGCATTGCTCCTTACAAAACTGTTTTGACTCACGGTTTTGTGCTCGATGAAAAAGGCCGGAAAATGAGCAAATCTGAAGGCAATGTCGTCGATCCAGCGTCAGTAATTAAGGAATATGGAGCCGATGTTTTGCGGTTGTGGGTGTCTTCGGTAGACTACTCGGCTGATGTGCCTTTGGGCAAAAACATTCTCAAACAGCAGTCGGATGTTTACCGCAAAATCCGCAATACAGCTAAGTTTTTGCTGGGCAATTTGCACGACTTCGATCCGGCAAAAGATGCCGTTGCTTACGAAGAATTGCCGGAACTGGATCGCTATATGCTGCACAGAATGGGCGAAGTTTTTGCGGAAGTTCAAGATGCTTTTGAAAGCTTCCAATTTTCCAGATTCTTCCAAACTGTGCAGAATTTTTGCACGGTGGATTTATCGAATTTTTACTTGGATATTGCCAAAGATAGACTTTACATCAGCGCGACAGATACCCTTCGCCGCCGCAGTTGTCAGACGGTGATTGCAATTGCTGTGGAGAATTTGGCAAGGGCGATCGCACCTGTTTTGTGTCACATGGCTGAGGATATTTGGCAGTACCTTCCCTATCCGACTCCTTACAAGTCCGTGTTTGAAGCAGGCTGGGTGCAAATTGATGCTTCATGGCATAATCCAGAATTGGCTACTCGCTGGCAGTATTTGCGACAAGTGCGGGGCGAAGTTAACAAGGTTTTGGAAAAAGCGAGGATTGAAAAGGCGATCGGTTCTTCTTTGGAAGCTAAGGTTTTATTGTACGTTCCCGATGTTGAGAAAAGAGAGCAATTGCAAGCTTTGAATCCCAGCAGTGAAGAATTGGTGGATTATGTGCGATCGCAAAATTCAGTCATCGAGTTAGCGGCCCAGGAGAAAGCAAAAGCAGCACAAGATCGACAGGAAGAACAAGCGGCAAAAGTTGCCAAAGTCTTGACAGAAAACAAAATTTATGTTGAGCCGAAAACGATCGCACAAAAGAGCGATCGACCTTCTCAGATAGTAGAGTATTCTGTCCCTGAACTGTCGGCTTCAGATTCTGGGCAAATCTTAGATCAAGCCGCCGAGTTTGTGGCTAATTTGCCTGAATACGCAGGCAACTTTTTTACAGAATACCAACAAGCGCTGGTAACACTTGGACTCTTAGCTTCTGTGTTGATAACGGGCCGAGTAACGCTGGCGATTTTGGATACGATGAATCAGATTCCGCTTTTGGGAGGCTTCTTTGAAGTCATCGGCATCTTATTTACAATCTGGTTTGCTTTCCGTCACTTGCTGTTTGCCGCCAACCGTCAAGAAATTGCACAACAAATTGATTTCCTGACAGCAGATGTGGTGGGCCGGAGTACGGCGCTTGTACTTGCAGAAACACAGGCGATCGTCCTGGCACCGGCATTAGATACAGCGCTTGTGCTTGTAGAAACAGGGGCGATCGCACAAACAGCCCCAGCCGAAAAAGTGTTTGTAGAAACACCCCAAATCCCGGAAGCAGAATTAGTTGCGATCGAACCCAAACCAGAAATTCCTGCTGAAATAGCTGCAGGGCACCATTCTACAATGACCGGCAAGGGTGTAGATGAATTGCGCTATTTGTTCATTACTTCGGAAGTGGAACTGGTAGAATCGAATGCAGCCATCCAGGAATTGCCGTACAGTTATCAGTCTCCAGAGTTGGCGATTGGTGTAGTCAAAGCAGACGGCCAAAAGTGCGATCGTTGCTGGAACTACTCTACTCACGTCGGAGAGTCGATCGAACATCCGCTAATTTGCGAACGTTGCGTTTCAGCAGTAGACGGCAAATTCTAACCGTATGATGTACACCGCACACCGCTGTAACTGTCATTGCGAGCTATAGCTGGTAAAAGTATAGTCATTTATAGGCATGGGAGGCTTCAAGTCCCTCCCCCTTCACTTTTACTTTCAGCGGATCGACCCGCCTCGGCTGAACTACGCAGCTCCCTATCCCATTGCTAAACGCATTTGGGATTGCTTTTCTGAGAATGTTATACGCTGCATTCACGTCAGAATTGATTAACTGACCCGTCGATGTTTTGTACAAACCTCGCTTGATCCGTTTACCCGTGAACACAGGCTCTTTTTCGGTTTTTCCATAAACAGGAATTGGATCTAAACCTAAAAAACTGGATCGGGATGTGTAGGATTCTTCCTGCACAATTACTGTGATTCCCGCCAACCGAGCTTTGTACTCCAACATTTCAATTAATCGAGAGTGAGGAATACTGACAAAATTTTGGTTGGTTTGTTTACCTAGATTGATATCGGTTTTCCACTGTGCATTTTTGCCGATTACCAGCGTTCCAATTTGGTTCACTACCAAATGGTCAACCATCACACGACTAGCATGATGCAAGTAATTATCAACTTTCTGATTACGACAGCGAGTTAATCGCTGAATCCTGGGTGAGGTTTGACGATTCCCTTTTAACTGGGATTGTAATCGGGATTTGCGTTTGTTGTAGAACTGGTTAATCGATTTTAATGGTCGCCCGTTAATCAACAAAGGGATAAATCCCGGTTGATTTGAAGTTAACGCCACTAAATTATCCAGTCCCAAATCAATACTAGCTACAGAGTTGGCATTGCCAAGGGTGGACTCCGCTTCATCATAAATCACCTCAATTACATAGGAATCACATTTCGGAACCAGTCTAACTTGACAAATCTGGTTGGGATTGAGTTGGGTTTTAATTGAAAGTTCAGTGCCGGAAAGTTTAATGATTCCTTTCTTCAACTGTTTGCTGCTAATTGCTTGAATCGTGTAGACGAGAAGGTTTCGCCCTTTAGTCTTATCTTTGTACTTTGGCAATTTTGGGCTACCCGTGAATCTTGAAGAGTCAGCTTTGTAAGCTTTAACGGCTTCAAAAAACGATTTCCAATTCTTGTCTAGCACCATCAAGATTTGCTGACTTACTTTAGCAGGCAAAGCCTTATATGCTTCATGAGACTTCATCAATCGGTTCATTTCGTTATAACTGACATAACCCCATCCATAAATAAAGCTCTGACGAATGACGTAATTGGCGGCATTGTAGAGGTTTTTGGACTTGAAAGCTAGTTCGTCTATTTGGGCGAAACGGTGTGACGTTGATTTAATGATGTGCCTCTGTGTTAGTTGCATTTGATACTTGCGTTTTTTGGGCTATGCGTATTCCTTGTTCAACACTCACAAAAATAGAATACCATTATTGTTTATAATTGCTTATAAACTCAATGAAGTTTTACAATACGCGAAGCAATCGCAGACTCCGTGATTGCTTCACTATCTACTCGTTACCAGGCTCCTGCCTGGTAACGCAGATCCGGAGGCTCTGCCTCCATCTTCCCAGCCGAGGCAGAGCCTCGCTTATATGGGTTCCAAGGCAGAGCCTTGGAACCAGTTAAATCAATCAAACAATGAGTGGGATGGGCTTCTAGCCCGTCACAAATATGCTATTTCTTAAAAAAACTGCAGACGATTTCACCAGGGTTGTTTTGTCCAAACGCCAAAACAGTTCCATCTTTCTTAACTGTAGTGCGATCGCGGCAATTGTAGACTTCCAGAGGCTGTTTCACTCCATCAACACTCAGAATTACCCTGTATTCCCAATAATTTTTTGCACTGCGTTTGATATCGACAATGCAAATCTCGCTTCCTCGATAATTGCGGCAAACAGAGGCGTCAGCAGGAAGGGCGGCCCCGAAAAAAGATATTAATAACAAAAAGTAGCAAACACATTTCATCATCTGCGATCGCCTTTTCCTTTACGCTACTCCGAGCCCAGTATGCGGACGCTTGTAAGGCGGATGCAACCCCAACACAATATCATCCTCAGACACTCCCATCTCGACAAATTCCCGTGCAATATCCACTTCTGTCATATTGCGCTGAATCCAAATTTTGCTATCCTTAATATCCAAATGAATGAAACAGTTGTATATCCGCTTTAGTCCTTCCCAGCCAACATCTAGTAACTGATAGTGGTCATGTTCCCAATCAAAAACAAGCTGGCATTCAACGTCTGGATTAGGCTTTTCTAGCGTTGCTTGTTGAGTTAGCAATTTTCGGATACACTGGCGGTAATGCTCTACTCTTTCCATTCCACAATTACCTCCTTTTGCGGATCGTAAACGACGAGTTTAAGTTGATACACATTGACCGCTTCTTGTATAAATGGCTCTTGAAAAAACGAGTCAAAAGTATCAAATGGTACTGCTAGATACAGAGTTCTGTCCGGTTCTTTGATTTGTAAGGCAAGCCGATAATTCAAAAATTGACCCAAGGCGAGATGAAAGTCAGTAATTGCAGAGTTGTTGAGAAAGCTTTTAATTTCAACAGCAATTTTTTGCCCTAATTTTTCCGCCGCCAAAATCTTCTCTGCGGCTAAATCAATCTCAAACTTAACACCCTGAATTTTGACGATCAGCGGATCTGCGGTGATTTCCCACTCCTCCTTCTGAAGCGCTTTTTTTACAGCATCGTGAAATAAATCTCTAGCAGCCATTTCTCCCTCATACAGCTTCTATATCTATCTTATAGCAGCCAAAGCCCACAAACTGCTGCGATCGCCCTCAAGTCGCGACATCGTAAGATAGCTGAACCATACCAGAACTGTATGTCTGACATCCAGTTAACTGCAAAGATGTAGTGTTTATGGGATTAACAAATAAAGGGATTCCCTCGCCCAAAATAATCGGGTGCACCGACAGAATCACTTCGTCAACAAAATTTTGATTCAGGAAATCGCGAATCAGCAGAGAACCTCCCACCAACCAAATATTTTTGCCCTCCAGCAAGCGCAAGTCATTGACAAAACTCTCTAAATCTGTTAGCACTTCCACATCCGAAGTAGCTTGAAAATCTAGATTTTTTGTAAAAACATAACTTTTTTTTTCCTGGTACGGATACTCGCCAAAAGTTAGAACTTGTTCGTAAGTTTTCCGACCCATGAGAACCGTATCGATGCTATCTAAGAATTTACTATAACCGTAATTTTGGTCTGTAAACAGCCAGTCAATATCGCCGTTCGATCGGGCGATATAACCGTCCAGACTAGATGCAATGAATAGTACAATTTTACGCATGGCAACACCTAGGTTTTGGGAATGATTGGGGTGATCGTCGCCCCAACTTGAATTTTAAATGATTCAGTGTCCTGACGGTAGCTTGAGTTCGATACCCACTTGGTCTCTCGGTAGTCTTGATTTTATTGTGACAGGATTTTTCACTGGGTGGGGATTAGCCCGCGCGTCACAATCAAAGAAACCGAGTTTTTTGGGGTTTCTACACTGTCATGCGTCTTCTCAACAAAAACCCGGTTTCTGGCCTACGCATCAGGGAGCATCTCAATGAAAGCAGCCACGCTAAAAATTGGAGTTTTGAGGCCCTCTTGCTGGGGAGCATCTCAATGAAAGCAGCCACGCTAGAAATTGGAGTTTTGAGGCAGGAGGGAAGAGGGAAGAGGAAGAAGGAAGGAGCCAGAAGAAGTGTTTTTACAAATATGAGATGCTCCCAGTACACACAATCCTGTAGTAAGCATCGGTGCGTCGCCACCCGTCAATCTGCAAGTTCTATTTAAAAGGTTGCAGATCCGCACCCTACATATTAAAATCACACAATATAAATATAGCGGCTACTGTACTTCATCAACCACCGAATCTGCTGTATGATTTACTAAAAATTAAAAACAGTCGAGCGAGCAGACTTGACAATTTAACAATGATTCCCAGGGAGGGTTTTATGAAATCCATGGCTAAAAACAGCCTCCACTAGACTTACTCAGTGGCTAGTTTCTGTCTCCTTTTCGCAATACAGCAACAAAAAGCTACAGCAGCAACGCTATCTAACGGCTGGAATTACGCGATCGATTCCTGGAACGACGGCGTGACAGGGGCTCAAATCGGCGGCGGGGAATTTGAATTTTACGGCATCGCCATCAAAGAAACATCAGATACAGCTTTCATCGCCATCAATTCTAATCTAAGTTTAGCCGGATATGCCGACTCACTAGCTCAAAGAGGCAACATCAACTACGGCGATTTATTCTTCAATTTTTCCGGTCAAAATTTCAATACAGCTAACGCAAACGGCAGCTTGTTTGGTAAGCTGTTGTGCATTTAAATTGTATGTTGAGGGCGGGCTATAGCCATCCTAAATCATTTGTGAATTTCTTACTCCCTCCCCTTGGGTTCGGGGAGGGCTGGGGTGGGGTAAAAAATTTATGACTCCTGCAAGGATTGCTATATGGGGCGTGATTTTGTAGATGCCGAGACCGGATTCTATTAATAATTCGATTGTTTGATTAATAATTTTCATAAATTGTCTTTCATCGCCAGCCCTGTTCAATATACCTCTCCAATAATTATTGTGGAACAGGCATCCTGCCTGTTCAAGACAGGCTTTGCTGGAGATGTCTAATAATTATAATTACCTTGGTTGGGATGACTTCATTCCTCAAACTCTTCAAATGCCGATCGCGCACAGCAATTTTACCATCAGCGTTCAATCTAAAAGCCTCTTCATTGAGCGTCAAAACTGTAAATCACGACTTTTTCTGTAAGTGCCGCCCAAAGCTAGAATTGGATAGTCAAAAAAAATCATACGGCAAGAACGATCGCACGTTTTTAGAACACCCAATCAACTTCCGGCCCTACATCCGCTGCAGGCATCGTGGGTTCCTTCTAACTCTGCCGGTGGTTTCTGTACTCTTAGGCGCTGCATGAATCAATCAAATTTTTAAATCCTGTTAATATATCGCCGACAGTTCGTTGACTATCTTGACTCTTCCCTTGATCACAGAACGCAGCAGGCGGTTGATCGAATGTCTGTATTCATCGTCGAGAGAGTCGTCCAAAACAGCGGCCATCAAGCCGTAGCGATCGGCTAAAGTCAAACAACCCGTCTCCGTAACAGAGGCAAGCATTTCGGAAATAGCGCCGGGGATAAGTTGAACTAAAAGCATGAGACGTTCCTTAAATTCGATGCTTATATCATCTCTCGTTCTGGGAAAATTAATAGTGACGCTGGCATAGCACACAATGTGATGTTTTGAGGCAAACTGTGTGACAGCGACCGCTCTAATCTTGTGACGATCTCGTTTTAAGTCTGCGATCGCAATCACAAAATTAATTTTAGATATTCCAATTTCCCCCTTTCCCTCCTAAATCTAAAGATTTAGAGAGATTTTTCGGTTTTGGGGGTCTCTTTACCCATTTCCCATGTATAAAACGCATCGGCATTATGCGAAATATTCATAAAACTCAATATTTTGTAAAAATAGATACGAATATTTACAATCGGGGGCTTTACATTAGCTCATAACAAAGGTGCATCGAAACAGAGCGATCGACCGAATCATCGGTAGCAACTATAACCATAAATAGTTTGGCGACGTTCGAGCTAGCACCCAGTCAAGCTCAAGTTTACAGAAGACCAACCATGCTTAAAAGAAATTCCATCTAGTAACTAAATATACAGTTTTAAATCCATACAGTCACTAAGGTTAGCAGGAAACACACACTTTATGCTCCAAGTCAATACCTCCCCACACAAGCCAGCAGCGAGGGTAAACCGATGACCCAAACAGTAGAACCCAAAGCCCAAGCGAGCCTGAACAAGTTTGAAAAACTCAAAGCCGAAAAAGATGGCTTAGCATTAAAAGGCGAACTCGACCACTTCGCCGCAATCGGCTGGGAAGCAATGGACGAAATCGATCGCGAGCACCGCCTCAAATGGCTCGGCATCTTCTTTCGGCCAGTAACCCCCGGCAAATTCATGATGCGGCTGCGCTTGCCCAACGGCATCATTACTAGCAATCAAACCAGAACGCTAGCAGAAATCGTCCAACGCTACGGCGACGACGGCAGCGCCGACATCACCACCAGACAAAACCTGCAATTGCGCGGAATTCGCATCGAAGACGTACCCGACATCTTCCGCCGCCTCAAAGAAGCGGGCATGACCAGCATCCAGTCTGGCATGGACAACGTGCGTAACATCACGGGTTCCCCAGTCGCGGGGCTGGACGCCGACGAACTGATAGATACGCGGGAACTGGCGAACCAAGTCCAAGACATGATTACGAACAACGGCGAAGGCAACCCCGCGTTTTCAAATTTGCCGAGAAAGTTTAATATTGCGATCGCAGGCTGCCGCGACAACTCAGTCCACGCAGAAATCAACGACATCGCCTTCGTACCCGCTTACAAAGACGGCAACATCGGCTTTAACGTATTAGTCGGCGGTTTCTTCTCCGCCAAACGCTGCGACGCTGCAATTCCTCTCAACGCATGGGCAAGTCCCAGCGACGTTGTAGATTTGTGCAAAGCAATTTTAACTGTGTTTCGCGATCAAGGCCCAAGAGCAAACCGCCAAAAATCGCGGCTGATGTGGCTGATTGACGAACTCGGAATCGAAAAATTCCGAGCCGAAGTCGAACAAGAATTAGGGCGCACTTTGCCCGCCGCCGCGCCCAAAGATGAAATCACCTGGGACAAACGCGACCACATCGGCATCTACGCCCAAAAACAATCAGGGCTCAACTATGTAGGGCTGCACGTTCCAGTTGGACGCCTACAGGCATCGGATTTGTTCGATTTGGCCAGAATTGCCGAGGTTTACGGTAGCGGCGAACTCAGGCTCACTGTGGAAGAAAACGTGATTATTCCCAACGTTCCCGACTCGCGGATAGAATCGCTGGTCAAAGAACCGCTGTTGCAGCGTTTTTCCATCGAGCCCGCACCGCTGACACGAGCCTTGGTTTCCTGCACCGGCGCCAAGTTTTGCAACTTCGCCCTCATCGAAACCAAAAGCCGATCCGTGGCAATGATTGAGGAACTCGAAGCCGAACTGTCAGTACCCAAACCGGTCAGAATTCACTGGACGGGTTGCCCCAATTCCTGCGGTCAACCCCAGGTAGCAGACATTGGTTTGATGGGAACAAAAGTTCGCAAGAACGGCAAAACCCTCGAAGGTGTAGACATTTACATGGGAGGCACAGTTGGGAAAGACGCTCATTTGGGTGCTTGCGTCCAAAAAGGCATCCCTTGCGAAGACCTCAAACCGCTGCTGCATCAACTGTTAGTCGAGCAGTTTGGGGCAGTTCCTAAAGAGATTACAGGGGATGTAGCTGTGCTGAACCGGCAACTGCAATTGACGGTTGAAGAGGGCGAAACGGCAGTCCCGGCAGTCAAACCTCAGACATCTACTGTCATTTTCGCTCGATCGGGCAAAGAAGTTGCTTGCAGCGAAGATGAGTACATTCTCGATGTTGCCGAACGGGCCGGGGTCGAACTTGACAGCAATTGCCGGTCAGGAAGCTGTGGCACTTGCAAGCAAAAACTCCTAGAAGGCCAAACAGTCTACGACAGCAAACCAGACGCGGCTGCTGACTTAGAACCAGGGTTCATTTTAACTTGCAGCGCGCGGGCGATCGGCAAAGTGTCGATCGACGCCTAATCTAAATAATGTCAGATGCGATGCGAAGGTCGCGAATCAATCTCACATCTCACATTTCCACCATCTCCAAGTACAACAACAATTCAAGACAAATGAGCAACCTTTCTAGAAGAAAATTCATCATCACCGCTGGAGCAACAGCAGCCGGCACCCTCCTAGCCCACGGTTGCAGTTCCAGTCCCACCACATCTAACGCAACTCCCGGCGGCGCTTCGCCCACCGCCGCCCCAGCAGTCAACATCAATCCCGCCGACGCCCCAGAAGTTACCGCAGCCAAACTCGGATTCATCGCCCTCACCGACGCAGCACCCTTAATCATCGCCCAAGAAAAAGGGTTATTTGCCAAGTACGGCATGAAAGACGTACAAGTTACCAAACAAGCATCTTGGCCAGTTACTCGCGACAACTTAGAACTCGGTTCCGAAAAAGGCGGCATTGACGGGGCCCACATCTTATCCCCCATGCCTTACCAAATGACATTAGGCACTATTACCAAAGGCAATCAGCCAGTGCCGATGTACATTCTCGCCCGGTTAAATACTAACGGTCAGGCAATTTCGCTCAGCAAAAAATACCTAGATTTAAAAGTAGGTACAGACAGCGCACCGCTGAAAGCAGCTTTTGCCAATCAAAACGTTCCTATTGCTATGACGTTTCCCGGCGGCACCCACGATTTGTGGATACGCTACTGGCTAGCAGCAGGCGGTATTAATCCAGATACAGATGTTTCCGTGATTCCCATACCGCCGCCCCAAATGGTAGCGAACATGAAATCTGGCAGCATGGAAGCCTTTTGCGTAGGCGAACCTTGGAATGCTCAGCTAGTTACTCAAAAGGTAGGATACACCGCCTTAATAACTGGAGAAATGTGGAAAGATCATCCTGAAAAAGCTTTAGGTTTAAGAGGAGATTGGGTTGACAAAAATCCCAAAGCTGCAAAAGCACTTACCATGGCCGTACTGGAAGCCCAGCAGTGGTGCGACAAGCCAGAAAATCACGATGAAATGTGCCAAATCATTTCTCAAGATAGGTGGTTAAAAGTGCCAGTAGCAGATATTATCAGTCGCTCTAAGGGCCAAATTGACTACGGTACCGGTCGCGTTGAAGCCGCCAGCCCTGTGGCAATGAAATTTTGGGCAGATAATGCTTCTTATCCCTACAAGAGTCACGATGCTTGGTTCTTAGCTGAAAATATTCGCTGGGGTTATATCCCGGCAACTACCGATATCAAAGCAACGGTTGATAAAGTTAACCGCGAAGATATTTGGAAAGCAGCAGCGACAACACTTGGCGTCCCCGCAGCCCAAATTCCTACTAGCAGTTCTCGCGGTGTAGAAACATTCTTTGACGGCGTGAAGTTTGACGCCGAAAAACCAGAAGAATATCTGAAGAGTTTGGCAATCAAAAAAGCATAATTAGTGCACAGTTGACAGTTGACTGTTCACTTTTGATAGTTGACCGATTTTTTAATTGAGTGGAGTTGGGTTTCCTAACTCAACCCACCCCAGACACGGTGAACACTTCAAAGTATCTACAAATAATCGATTATTCACAATCTTGGAAAAAGAAAAATGGCAACAAACCTCGCTGTTACTAAAAGCAAAAATCCAGTAAATTTCGTTCTGGATCAGGTTCAGAAAAACCGCCGGAAAATCATCCGCCCGCTGGTAGCAATTGCAGTTCTGCTCATAATCTGGCAAATCCTCTGCAACAGTCCAGAGTCCAGCTTGCCGGGGCCAATCAAAACAGTCCAAGAAAGCTGGAATCTGATTATCAATCCTTTCTTCGACAACGGCGGTACAGACAAAGGCTTGTTCTGGCAAATTTTGGCTAGCTTGCAGCGGGTGGCGATCGGCTTTACTTTGGCAACAGTTCTCG
This sequence comes from Microcoleus sp. B4-C1, assembly GCF_036705285.1. Classification (NCBI taxonomy): domain Bacteria; kingdom Bacillati; phylum Cyanobacteriota; class Cyanophyceae; order Oscillatoriales; family Microcoleaceae; genus Microcoleus; species Microcoleus sp. B4-C1. Next base: position 43,271 of record NZ_JAUBUC010000031.1, read on the forward strand.
GCATCAGTTTAGGAATCCTGATCGGGACAAACTCCCTAATGTTCGATGCTTTAGATCCGCTGTTTCAAGTATTTAGAACTATCCCGCCCCTGGCTTGGCTGCCGATCGCCCTGGCCGTATTTCAACAGTTCAATCCCTTTGAAGGCATGGGGGTGAAAGCTAACGAAGTTTCTGCACTCTTCGTAATCTTAATTACAGCAATTTGGCCGATTCTAATTAACACCACAGTAGGCGTTCAACAAATACCCCAAGACTACAGAAACGTCGCCCGCGTCTTGCGCCTCCCCAACCAAAAATACTTCTGGAAAATCCTGCTTCCCTCTTCTGTTCCTTACATCTTCACTGGCTTGAGAATTGGCATCGGTTTGTCTTGGCTGGCGATCGTAGCTGCGGAAATGTTAGTCGGCGGCGTCGGCATCGGCTTCTTCATCTGGGACGCTTACAACAGTTCTCGACTAAGTGCAGTGATTATAGCAGTGCTTTATGTAGGAATAGTCGGTTTGATTTTAGACAGAATCGTTGGTTTCATTGCTTCCAAAGTTGTTCCTGAAGAACAGAAATAGAATTTGGGCATCGGGCATCGGGCATCGGGCATCGGGCATGGCGAATGGGGAATGGGGAATGGTTGCCAACTACAAACTGGTAGAAATGAGTTGTAAATTAATGCCCAAGGCCCAAGGCCCAATGCCCAATTAATAATCAGCATCATACAAATTACAAACTAACCTAAAATTACCATGTCAGTATTTGTTGAAGTAGACCACGTTGACCGCGTATTTAACTTGCCCAACGGAGAGCAATACATTGCTCTTAAAAATATCGAACTGAAAATTAAAAAAGGAGAATTCATCACCTTAATTGGGCACTCTGGGTGCGGCAAATCTACGCTGCTAAATATCATCGCCGGCCTCGACAAAGCAAGTCAGGGCGGGATTACTTTAGAAGGACGGGAAGTCCGCGATCCAGGCCCGGACAGAATGGTGGTGTTTCAAAATTACTCGCTACTACCTTGGCTGACGGTGCGCGAAAATATTGCCCTAGCAGTAAATGAAATTTACAGCGGTAACTCTCAAGAAGATCGGGAGTTGGTGATCGAACACCACATTAAATTGGTCGGACTCGGACACGCGGCCGACAAACGCCCAGGCGAAATTTCTGGGGGGATGAAACAAAGAGTTGCGATCGCCCGCGCCCTGGCGATTCGCCCGAAATTGCTGCTGCTAGACGAACCCTTCGGCGCCCTTGATGCCTTAACTCGCGGCGGTTTGCAAGACCAGTTGATGAAAATTTGCGAGGAAAGCAAAGTCACCAGCGTGATGGTAACTCACGATGTGGATGAGGCTTTATTACTGAGCGATCGCATTGTGATGCTCACCAACGGCCCGGAAGCCCAAATCGGGCAAATCCTCGAAGTGAACATTCCCCGCCCCCGCAAGCGCATGGAAGTTGTCAACCATCCGAGTTACTACGCGCTGCGTAACGAAATGGTTTACTTCCTCAACCAGCAAAAGCGGGTTAAACAGCGCCGGGCCAAACAACAACCCGCTGTCATCGCCCGCAACGGTTTGGAAAAAATCAACCTGGACATCGGCTTTATTCCCCTCACCGACTGCGCCCCCTTAGTAGTAGCTAAAGAAAAAGGATTTTTCAAAGCCCACGGCTTGGAAGAAGTTACTCTCAGTCGCGAACCGGGCTGGAAAGCGATCGCCAAAGGAGTCGCCGAAGGACGGCTGGACGCGGCGCAAATGGTCGCAGGAATGCCGATCGGGATGCTGTTGGGCCTCGACGGTGAAGCCCCTGTACCCGTCTGTAGCGCCATGACGCTCTCTCGCAACGGCAATTCGATTGTTTTCAACAAAGACCTTTACAGACAAGGCATTCGGACATTAGAGGATTTCAAAGCTGCGATCGCCAAGACTCCCGATAAAGTTCACACCTTGGGCATGGTACACTCGGCCTCCATGCACAATCTGCTGTTCCGTTACTGGCTGGCCGCCGGCGGCATCGACCCCGACCTCGACGTGGGCTTGACCGTGATTCCGCCCCCGCAGATGGTATCAAATTTAAAAGCAGGCAACATTGACGGCTACTGTTCAGGCGACCCCTGGAACTCGCACGCAGTCAACAGTGGTACGGGTTTTGTTATGGCCCGTTCCCTGGATATTCTGCCCGGACACATCGAAAAAGTTCTCGGTGTTAGCGAAGATTGGGCTCAGAAATATCCTCAAACCCACCTCGCCCTCGTCAAAGCGCTTTTGGAAGCCTGCGAATACTGCGACGATCGCCGCAACCGCGAAGAAGTCCTAGGATTGATTAGCCAAGAACAATACATCGGCGCCGATCCCAAAGACATCCGTCCAGGGTTCATCGATCCGTACAACTCCGGTACGGAGGCAGAACCAGAAATGCTCTACAATTTCAACCAGTTCTCTGTTGACAAAACCAATTTTCCAGACCGCCTAGAAATGGTGTGGGTGATGGCGCAGATGGCTCGGTGGGGACTGATCCCGTTCCCGAAAAACTGGGTGGAAGTGGTCGATCGAGTTTTGCGGCCCGATGTTTTCGGTCAAGCAGTACGGGAATTGGGTTTGCCGGATATCGCTAGAGATCGCCGGACGATCGAGCTATTTGACGGCACTGTGTTTAATCTCGACGACCCGATCGACTATCTTCACAATGTCAAAATCAAACGCGCCGTCCGCATTGAAGAAATCTTAATTGAACAAATAGGCAGTCAGTGTTCCATCAAACTGCCAGCAGCATAACCAGCAAATAGGAAGAGGGAATGAGGAGCCAGAAATCAGGAAACAAGACTCCACATTTTCCGCTTCCTAACTCCCTAATTTCAAATTCTCAATCGAAATTTGTCATGTCTAATTCATCAACCCAAAATCCAAATCCTGAAAATATGCAAACTATCAAAACCCCCCAAAAAACGAAAATAGAGACGCCCAAGCAAGACTTTCTGACTATTAAAGACGTATCGAAAGTCTACGAAACTCCTAAAGGCCCTTACGTGGTTCTCGACGGTGTAAACCTGACTATTAATGAAGGCGAATTTATTTGTTTGATTGGTCACTCTGGCTGCGGCAAATCAACTTTGCTGAATATGATCGCGGGATTCAACGGGCCGACAAACGGAGAAGTAGCCCTGGAAGGTTCGCAGATTACTGAACCAGGCCCCGATCGCATGGTGGTGTTTCAAAACTACTCGCTACTACCATGGCTGACTGCTACAGAAAATATTCACCTCGGCGTTGAAAATGTTTACCCGGAAAAGTCCGCAGACGAACACAATACGATCGTCAAGGAACACTTGGAATTAGTGGGGCTGACCGAAGCTTGTCACAAAAGACCGGGCCAATTGTCCGGGGGGATGAAACAGCGGGTGGCGATCGCCAGAGCCCTGGCAACTCGTCCCAAACTGTTGATTTTGGACGAACCTTTCGGAGCTCTGGACCCGATTACCAGGGAAGAGTTGCAGGAAGAATTGCTGAAAATTTGGCGGCAGGAAAAAATTACCGTCATTATGATTACTCACGATATTGATGAGGCTTTGTTTTTGGCCGATCGCATCGTGATGATGACCAACGGGCCAGCAGCTTCCATCGGCGAAGATATGCACATTCCGTTCAGCCGTCCCCGCAACCGGGCGCGGATTATGGAAGACCCGAAATACTACGAACTGCGTAACTTTGCTTTGGAGTTCCTGTTTTCTCGCTACGCCCACCACGAAGAAGGTGAAGAAACGGACTCGGAGACAGAAGCCGTCGCGCTACCGATGCCATTACCTGCTAGCAAAAAGCCTGCGGTTGCTGATAGGCCTCTTGCACCTGCACCTTTTGTGTCTCACGCTGCCGAACCCCCAGAAGCCTCGTCGATCAAACGTGGCATCCTGGCAGCCTCGTGGTTCGTCGCAATGTTTACTTTAGCTGCGGTCAATATGTCGGTTGTTTCCAGCCAGCTAAAGCAAGCGAAACTAGCAGAAACTGCACCTCCGGCGCCGACTGCCGGGGCGATTGTGAGTTCTCCCCCCAGCCCGCCAATCGCAGCAAGTTCGATCGCACCGAATCCTAGTCCTGCACCCATTGCTGCTGCAAGTCCTGCACCCATTGCTGCTGCTGCCACATCACAGATTTCTGACCAAGCCGAACTCGATGCGATCGGACAGAAGTTGTATGCACAAATCGACCAACAATGGAGAACAACTCCGACATTTACCGAAAGCTTGACTTATCGGGTCAAAGTAAAACAAAACGGCGATATCCTACAGTTCGATCCCACAAATAAAGCAGCTAAAGATTTCGTCAAAGAAACTCCTCTGCCGGTTTTGCAAACTCCTGCCGGTGCCACAGCAGGCGCTGCTGAAAAAACTGCTGAATTCCAAGTAACTTTTAGCCCCAGCAACGGCGGCGTATTAGAAGTTAAAACAGAGAAGTAGGCGACATAATACTCCCGCACTAAATCTCAGATTGCTATCAACTACCAGGCCAAAAGTAGTACAGGCGCGCTGTTTGAGTCATGCAAAAAATTCTCCTAGCTCCCCCTAGGTGGGGTGACAAGATTTAGGGCAAGAGTACCTCTGTTTGAGAGGTATTTAGGAGCGAATATCCACTGACTACAAACCCGATGGCTCGCGAGTTTTAGTAAGATAGCGGTTAATTTTAATTCAGGGTATTGTCCGTTGCTGTGAAGCATTTTTGCGGTAAGTTAGTAATGATTAAAACATTATTTGCAGGAGCCCTCTGTTCCGACTATAATGACGAATTACCAATTACCCATTAGCTTTCAAAAATTAGCATCTAAAATCACCAGATGGAAACTATAAAAACTCTTTGCCCATACTGCGGTGTAGGTTGCGGTCTAGAAGTTGTTCCCGACAAAAAACAAAGTTGGAAAGTGCGGGGCGATCGCAATCACCCATCGAGTCAGGGCATGGTTTGTATTAAGGGAGCAACCGTAGCAGAGTCCATTCGGAGCGATCGGCTACTGTATCCGATGATGCGAGATACTCTCGACGAACCGTTCCGCCGCGCTAGCTGGGACGAAGCTCTCGATGCAATTGTTAACCGCATCCAAACAATTCGCAGCACCAGTGGCCCCGATGCTTTGTGCGTTTATGGTTCGGGTCAATTCGCAACAGAAGATTATTATATTGCCCAGAAACTACTGAAAGGTTGTCTGGGTACTAATAATTTTGATGCTAATTCTCGCTTGTGTATGTCTTCAGCAGTCTCTGGATACGTTCAAAGCTTTGGCTCGGATGGGCCGCCTTGCTGTTACGACGATTTAGAATTAACAGATTGCGCTTTTATTATTGGTAGCAATACAGCGGAATGCCATCCCATCGTATTCAATCGATTAGCAAAATACCACAAAAAGCATCCCCATGTCAAAATGATTGTGGTAGATCCAAGGCGGACTCCGACTGCGGAAGCGGCGGATTTGCACTTAGCAATTAAACCGGGTACGGATATAGATTTGCTTAACGGAATTGCATATTTGCTGTTACGCAGGCAAGCAATAGATTCTGAGTTTATTGAAGAATGCACGGCGAATTTTTCAGCTTTTGCTGAGGTTATTAGCAGCTACACGCCGGATTTTGTAGCCTCGCGCTGCGGCATTACTGTGGGCGAGTTAGAAACGGCGGCAAACTACTGGGAACAGTCGCAGCGCGTTTTGTCTCTGTGGTCGATGGGAATTAACCAGTCGTCGGAAGGCACGGCAAAGGTGCGATCGCTGATTAATTTGCACTTGATGACTGGTCAAATCGGCAAACCGGGATGCGGCCCGTTTTCCCTCACCGGCCAGCCAAACGCGATGGGAGGGCGGGAAGCCGGAGGACTGTCTCACTTGCTCCCAGGCTACCGTTTTGTGAAAAATGCTGAACACAGAACCCAAGTCGAGGAGTTTTGGGGAATCGCACCGGGAAGTATTTCCCCGAATCCAGGCCGCACAGCTTGGGATATGATCACCGGTTTGGAAACTGGCGAAGTTGAGTTGCTATGGATTGCAGCTACTAATCCGGTGGTGAGTATGCCGGATTTGGAACGTACTAAAGCCGCTTTGCTGCGATCGCCCTTTACTATTTATCAAGAAGCTTACTATCCCACTGAAACCTCCGCCTACGCTCACATCCTGCTGCCGGCAACGCAGTGGAGCGAAAAAACCGGAGTAATGACCAATTCCGAACGCCGCGTTACCTTTTGTCCCGGTTTCGACACTCCCTCCGGGGAAGCCCGCGACGACTGGAGCATTTTCGCCGAGGTGGGACGGCGGTTGGGTTTTGCCCAACACTTTGCTTTCGAGAACAGTGCGGAGGTTTTTAATGAGTACGTGCAGTTGACGCGGGGCCAGCCTTGCGACATGACCGGCCTGAGCCACGAATACATCCGCCAAGAAGGGCCGCAGCAGTGGCCTTGCCGGGAAAACGAGCCTGTGCATCCAGCGAACGAAGCGAAACGGCTGTATACTGACAGGCGTTTTCACACTCCTGACGCGCGGGCAAGATTTTCGGCCTATCACTCGCGGGGACTGGCAGAACCTCCCGATCCTAATTATCCGTTTGTGTTGACGACAGGGAGACTTTACGGACACTGGCACACTATGACGCGGACGGGTAGAACAGAGAAAATTAATCAATTGCACCCCGATCCGTTTTTGGAAATTCACCCCCGTGATGCTGCCAAATTGCAGATTAAGGAGGGGGATTTGCTGGAAGTTCGATCGCGCCGCGGCAAGGCGCAGTTTCCGGCAAAAGTCACAAAGGCGATCGCCCCAGGTACGCTATTTGTACCGATGCACTGGGGTTCTCTGTGGGCCGAAGGCGCTGAAGCCAATGCCATGACTCATGCTGCAAGCTGTCCAGATTCCAAACAGCCTGAGTTAAAAGCTTGTGCGGTGCAGTTGGTGCTGGTTGGGGCAGAAACTGTCGCAGAAGTTGAGGAATTTAATTGGCAAAAATCCACCCTCGCCGTCACTTCTTGAGCTGCCCTCGAACGACGGGATGCTACACATCACCGCCGAACGAGCGGGAACCAGCGGGCGATCGACATGGGGAGGAACCGGGTTGACTTTCGGCGAGCGCGAGCGTGGAACTATTTGAGATTTACTCCACAGATGAATCTGGGAGTTTGAACAAGAGTCGAAAATTTTGATCTCTCCACGGCTCCTGTCGGGGCATTGTATCCGTTTTTGGGGTAACAACCTCTCTCGATCGAGCAATTTTGAGCCCGGACGCACCCTACACATAAATCTCAAATCCCAAATCTCAAACCTAAAACCTAAAATCGTTATGCCATTACGCAGCCTAAAAGCTGCGTTTCCCCGGCAGAGCTAGGGAACAAGGAAAATTAAATTTATTTATTCTGAGTTTTTCCTTCTTGATTGGGCGTTTTTCCTTCGGGAGAATGTCTTCTGGCGAAAGCCTTCTGCCTTCTTTTTAATTAATCGAGTCAGACAATTGCAGTTTGCACCTATAGGTGCTATGATTTTTTTACAAGGCTTTATTTTCGGCAGTACAGTTCGTTCGATCGGCGTTCCTCCGGATTTAAATCTCTACACCCTCTGATTCTGGAGAATGTTCAATGTCAATCTATGTCGGCAATTTATCCTACGAAGTAACGCAGGAGCACCTCAACCAAACTTTTGGAGAGTACGGTACAGTAAAGCGCGTTCAGTTGCCTGCTGACCGGGAAACAGGTCGGATGCGGGGCTTCGCTTTTGTAGAAATGTCTACTGAAGCCGAAGAAGCCGCAGCCATTGAGGCTCTTGACGGTGCTGAGTGGATGGGTCGCGACCTCAAAGTCAACAAAGCAAAACCCCGTGAAGAACGTCCTAGTGGCGGCGGTAACTGGGGTAACAACGATCGCGGTGGCAATTCTCGTCGCTACTAAACCACCCGAGCTAAATTTTTAGCTATCTTCTATATTGCGTCGGAGCAAGCTGGGAGTCAACCATCATTCTCTGTTGAGAATAGATAGTTAGTTCAGTATTAGCACCGCGCCTTAAAAGCCTCAAAATATTGCTAGACAATAGTTTGAGGTTTTTTTATGGCAAAAATTTATTAAGCAGGAGTTCATCGCGTGCGATCGATTCCTAGCTGACACGAAAAACTATAAAATATAACAGGCAGAGAGAGTCGCCTTCCCCAGTGCCCGGATTGCCGCCGTGAAACCAGGCAATCAGAGAGTTTTGCGCTTGCAAAGCGTACCGAAAAATGACAAAATCATCAAGAATGATGACTAAATCACTGGTATGCTAAAAAAAATATTTAGGCAAATTGCGAAGTTAAGCAATGATGAAAATTTTCTGCATTTTACAGAAAGTGTAGAAGTAATAATATCGAAAGTTTTATCACTGGCGATGATTTTGGTAATTATCGTCAGCGTTGCCGATTTGGTGATTTTTTTAGCACAAGAATTGGCAAACCACACTGATAATTTTTTAAAAGACACGTTGTTTGTGATATTTGGGTTATTTTTAAATGTTTTAATTGCATTGGAAATATTGGAAAATATTACAGCTTATCTGAAAAAGCACGTAATTCAAGTTGAGCTGGTTATTGTAACTTCTTTGATAGCAGTATCTCGAAAAATCATCATTCTTGACCTGGAAAAAAAAACCGCAGCCGACTTGATTGGTTTGGCGACTGCAATTTTCGCGCTTTCCATCAGTTACTTGATAGTGCGGTACACAAATAGAGGAAATGATTAATATTGGGAATTGGGAATTGGGGATTGGGGATGGGGAATTGTTAATAACTAATATCATCTCCTGCCCCTCGACCGGACATGATATTATTCCAACAAACCAGGAGGAGGCACAATTTCAATTCTGCCTTGTTCTAAGTCAACAATTGGCACAATCTCTTCCACAAAAGGAATCAATATTTTTGTGGATTTAGGCTCTTTAACACGAATTTTCCGTGGTTTCCGGGTATTTCTGGGGTCAGCGTTTGCTTGGGGAGTTTCAGGCTGTTTTGGCTTTTCTAATTCTGCTGGGACTGTTTCCGGCGCAGTTAGATTCGTTTCTACTTCTAAAAGGTCGTTACCTGCGGGAATAATATCACTTACCTTGCCTAGGATTTCCCCGGTTAACTGGTTAAAAACTTCCATACCGATCAAATCTTGGACGTAAAACTCATCAGATTCGAGGTAAGGTCGATCGGTCTTTTCAACAAACAACTTACAGCCCCGCAGCGCCTCAGCACTATCGCGGTCTTCCACACCCTCTACCTCTACAGCATACAGCCCTTTGCCGGGAATGTAGCGACCGCCCAAAAACTCGATCGGTTCGGGTTCACTTTTGTTAGGGCGCAAAATCCACCGCTTCCCCGGTTCGATAAACCTTTCCGGGAAATCAGAATCGGGATAGACTCGCACTTCCCCGTCCAAACCTTGAGCTGCTACAATTTTACCGATTTCTATCCATTCAGACATAAACTTTTTGGGAATTGGGAATTGGGAATTGGGAATTGGCAATTGGGAATTGGGCATGGGGCATTGGTAGCAGAAAAGCCTTGGTAACAAACAACAAATAACTACTGACTAATGACTAATGACTAATGACTACTGACTTCTTTACACCAATCCAGTTCTCAGTGCTACAACTGCGGCTTGCACGCGGTCATCCACTGCCAACTTATTCATAATACCGCGAACGTGAGTTTTAATAGTATTTGGGCTCAAGTAAAGCGCCGCTGCTATCTCAGGATTGCTGTTACCTTCCACCATTAATTTTAACACCTCCAATTCCCGCTGCGACAACTGACCAAAAGTAGTTGTAGAGGCAGGTATGGGGGGTTTCAGGTGTTCGATGACAGTCCGGGCAATTTGAGGGTCAAGATATGTAGCCCCCTCTGCGGCGGCTGCAATCGCTGCTAACAGCCTGTCTACAGAAGCACCTTTAATACAATAAGCATCAGCCCCACTAGAAAGGGCAGCAATAATTTCAGTTTCTGCCGTGTGAGAAGTTAACATTACTACTCGAACTTCTGGGAGTTGTGCTTTAATTTGCTGCGTCGCTGCTATGCCGTCGAGCCGTGGCAAACCGATATCCATTACAATGATATCAGGTTTAAGTTTCAGTGCTGCTGCTACGCCTAAATAGCCGTCTTCTGCTTGTCCTACTATTTCTATTTCTGGGGAATCGGCTAAAACTTGCTCTAATCCCAGTTGCATCATCGGGTCATCTTCAACAATTAAAATTTTCATAATTAATTGGCAATTGGTAATTTTTCCGGCTGACTGTTGACTGTTGACTGCCAACTAACTACTGCCAACTGACTACTGTCAACTGACTAATGACTAACTTTTAAAACCTCCACGAATTCGCCCGGTAAAATCCCGGTTTCCGCTGGCGGCAAAACTGCTAAACCACTTGTATTGGCGAGATTAATTAAATTCGCTGAATTTTGGCTGCCGCTAGCAGGTTCAAATTCCCACACTCCCGCAACTAAATGTAGTTTACCCCAAACATAAGTTTCGCGTCGGCCAGGCGATCGCAATTCAGCATTACACCTAGCTTTGACAAACTCCGGCCCCCAAGCATCCGCGCCTAGCCCAGAAATTTTTCTCAAAGCAGGCACAACAAACCGCCAACAGCAGACTAAAGCCGAAACCGGATTTCCCGGCAAACCAAAATAGAGACAATCCGAATTTTTTTCACCTCGTTTAAACCCAGCAACCGTTAAAGGTTTTCCCGGCTTAATCGCCACCGAACTAATGTGAACTTTTCCTCCCAAATCCCCCAAAATTTTCTCAATATAATCGTAGTCTCCTACCGACACGCCCCCCGTAGAAAGCACCACATCCGCTGTTGCCACAGCCCCGGAGATCGCCTTATTTAACGCCTCTTCATTATCAGGAACAATCCCCAATCGAATCGGTTCAAATCCCATTTGGGCCAACAAAACTGTCAAAGCATACTGATTCGAGTCTACCAGTTTCCCCGGTGCCAAAGGTTCGTCTGGCGATACCAATTCGTCACCAGTAGAAAAAATTGCCACCCGCAGCCTCCGATAAACGGGAACTTGAATGCACTGGGCAGTTGCTAACACTGCCATTTCTGGGGCGTTGATAACTGTACCGGGAGTTAGCAAAGTTGTTCCTGCTTGATAAAAAGCGCCTTTGTGTCTGACAAATGCTTGCGGTTTTTCAGGAGAAACTAAGATAAAAATACGATCGCCCTCACGCCTCGTTTCTTCCTGCATTACCACCGTATCAGCACCCGCAGGCATCACGCCACCCGTAAAAATTCGCGCCGCTTGCCCCGATTTAACGGTATTTTGAGGCTGATATCCGGCTGGAATCTCTTCAACTACTTCGAGTACCACTGGTTTTTCGGCGCTACAGTTTTCCACATCCGCAAACCGCACCGCGTACCCATCCATTGCTGAATTATCCCAATAAGGAAAATCAAGGGAACCAGTGACTGCCGCAGCCAAAATGCGCCCCGATGCTGCCAGCAAGTCTACAGTTTCTACATCCCGCTGACTGTCGAGGGGTTGCGCCAAATTTAGAACGATCGATTCTGCTTCTTTCACTGACAGCATGACTGTCTCCTTGTTTTGATAACACTCATGATTAAGTTTAGCAAAATATCCAGAGATATTGGTGATATAATTTTTTTTGATTTGGGCAGTCAACCTAATTTTTGGTGTTAATTGCTTATGACTATTTCTCGTTTGGTTGTTAGGCTCAATTGTTTATCCTTATTTGTGGTGGCTATCTTGATATTTTTCACTCAACTTTCAGGGTTAAAAGTCAGCGATTTATTCTTTCCGCCTTATTCTTATTCCCATCCCAATGTCGCCTTGTTAACTCGGACTTTCCAGATTTTATGTTCTGTACCCGTCATTGTTTGTAGTTTTACCTATAAATTAGCTCAAAGTATTCAACCGCGCACTTCAGAAAATCGATTTATTCTGTTTTCGGCTTTGTTAACAGGTGGATTTTTACTAAATGAAATTTACAGAATTCATATATATATGGTAGCAGGGGGAATTCCTAAGCTAGGAGTAAGTCTTTTGTACGCCGTTGTTTTGTCCTCCTACGGATGGTTTTTTCGGCGAGAACTACAGTTAACTCCCTACCAAATATTGTTAGCGGGTGTAGGCTTGTTGTTTTTTGCGATCGGCGTCGATGCCCTGCATATAAAAAACAAAATATTCTCCAGTTTACTAGAGGGACTACCTAAACTGTTTAGCGAAATCAACATTGCATTTTATTATTGGTATGTCTGTAAGTGTTTCCTCCAAAAAGCGTTTGATAAAACTATTAATAGCTAGTTATAAGGATGTGATATAATGAGCAAAAGTGCATAAAAAGATATCCATTAAATCCTCTTAACCCTTAATAATATTTACAGCATCTGCATCGCTCGGCCTTGAGCCGCCTTCATATACATAATCTTAAAAGTCCCAACGCATCCTGATAAAATACCATGATAGCAGTTACAATCAACTTCAACTCGATCGCCAAAATAACCGACGACCAATTTTATCAACTGTGCCGCGAAAACCCAGATGTCAAATTTGAACGCAACGCCAAAGGAGAAATAATCGTCATGCCACCCACAGGAGGAGAAACCGGAAATTACAATTTTGAAATAGCTACTGATTTTGGAATTTGGAACCGACAAACTAAACTGGGAATTTGTTTCGATTCTTCAACTTGCTTCAAACTGCCAAGCGGTGCCAACCGTTCTCCCGATGTCTCTTGGATTGAAAAATCAAGATGGGATGCACTCACCCCCGAACAAAAACAAAAATTTCCTCCCATTGCCCCGGATTTTGTCTTAGAGTTAATGTCGCCGACAGACAGCCTCAAAGATACTCAAGACAAAATGCAAGAATACATGAATAACCAAGTAAAATTAGGCTGGTTAATCAACCGCAAAACCCGGCGAGTCGAAATCTATCGCCAAGGACAAGAAATAGAAGTTTTGGAATGTCCAACAGAACTTTCAGGAGAAGATGTTTTGCCCGGTTTCGTGCTAAACTTGAAAACACTGTGGCAATAACTTGACATCTTGCATCTATCAGCGTTTATTTGCGTTCATCTGCGGTTAAAAAAAATCTAATGGAAACCAATACAGAAACTACTGCAACCACTGGCTTAACAGCCCAACAACACAAACAGAAAATGCAGCGCCGCCAAGAAGTGCAATCACAGCGAATCGCTAACTCTTCCAAAGAAAAAGGTTTAATTATAGTCAATACGGGTAACGGTAAAGGCAAAACCACGGCCGCTTTGGGAATGGTTGTGCGATCGCTCGGTCACGGCTACCGCGTCGCTATAGTACAATTTATCAAGGGAGCTTGGGAACCCGCAGAAAAAGCCGTTTTTCAACTCTGGGAAAAACAGCTAGAATTTCACGCAATGGGAGAAGGCTTTACCTGGGACACGCAAGACCGCGATCGAGATATCGAAACAGCTCAAAAAGCCTGGGAAAAATCCCTAACTTTTATCTGCAATCCCGAATTTAAATTAGTTCTTCTAGATGAAGTCAATATAGCATTAAAACTAGGTTATTTGCAAGTCGAGCAAGTGCTTTCCGGCTTAGACCAAAAACCAGAAGAAACCCACATTATTTTAACAGGCCGAGGCGCCCCGCCCGCGCTAATCGAACGGGCCGACTTGGTGACAGAAATGACTTTAGTTAAGCATCCATTCCGAGAACAAGGGATTAAAGCTCAAGCAGGTATTGAGTATTAATGTTGTTGGTCTTCAAAAGTTTAGTCCTAATTAGCTAAAAGCTGATTGGGAGTGGACTGAAGCCCTGACTACAAACCGTATTTATGTTGTTTCTATTCAGCACTTTTTACCCAATCTAAAATCTAAAATCTAAAATCTAAAATCGAGCTATGCTGGCAACATCAGAGTAAAAGTTGACCCCTTGCCAAACTCGCTAGTCACAGTAATTTCTCCCCCCAGCATCTGAGAGTATTTCTGCGCTATTGCCAAACCCAAACCCGTTCCTCCGTACTTGCGGGTAGTCGAAGCATCCGCTTGCGTAAAAGGTTGAAATAACTTTTCTAGCTGTTCAGGAGTTATCCCAATCCCCGTATCAGTACACTTAAAAATAAACCGTTCAGAACCCCAACTCTTCTCGTCATTTTTAATTCTTTCAACGCTGAGTGTAACTGTTCCTTTATGAGTAAACTTAGCTGCATTGCTGAGCAAATTAAACAAAATTTGAGTAAACTTAATTTGATCGGAATACAATTCGCCAATATTATTAGGACACTCCACATTCAGGCGATTACTGTTTCGCAAAAATAGCGGTTCAACAGTTTTGGCTACATCTTGAACTGCCTCAGACACGTCAAAAATTTCTAATTCAAGTTCCGCGTGACCAGCTTCAATCTTCGACAAGTCCAGAATATCATTAATTAAGGTTAGTAAAAGCTGGCCTGAATTGTGAATTCTCTCTAAATCAGACACAAAATTTTCTTCGCCCAAATCTAAAGCCTCTTCTTGCAGAATCTCGCTGTAACCGATAATCGCATTCAGAGGAGTTCGCAGTTCGTGGCTCATGTTAGCCAAAAACTGACTTTTAGCCAAACTAGCTGCTTCTGCGGCTTCCTTTGCCTTGTAGAGTTCGGCCTCGGCTTGCAAGCGGTCGGTCACATCGTGAGCCAGCACTAATTCAGCATTTCTGCTATCAAATACCAGAGCATAAGAAGTAATTTCTACATCAATAATTGTTCCGTCTTTTTTCTGGTGCTGCCACACACCTGCAAACTCAATACCGGCATCTACTTGGGATATATTTTCTAGCAATTTCGGCAGCTCTTGGGGGGGACGAATGTCCGCAACGGTCATCTTGAGAAATTCGTCGCGAGTGTAACCGTAGTGTTGGATAGCAGACTGATTGACGGCTATAAATTCTAGAGTTTCTAAATCGTAAACCCACATCGGATGGGGGTTATTTTTAAACAAAAGTCTGTAGCGTTCTTCCGAGGCTCGCAGTTCGGCTTCTGCTTGCTTGCGCTCGGTAATGTCCCGGACAACCGTGCAAATAATCTCGCGGCCGCCGTAGGAAATCACGCTCCCGCTCACTTCTACATCCACGCAGGAACCGTCTCGGCGGCGGTAGAGAACTTCGCCAATTCTGAATTGTTTGTCCGTCAGCAGTAACTCGATATTGTTGTCAATTAGGTCTTTAGAGTAAGCGATGATATCGTAAATAGTTAGTTGCGAAATCGCATCAAGATTGTAATCTAGCAGGTCTCTAAACGCTGTATTGGCTTCCAAAAGGCGTTTGGTTTGAGCGTCCCACAGGAAAATACAATCTGTAGCTTGCTCGACTACGGCTCGGTAGCGGGCTTTTTCCTCAAGTTGTTCGCTTTCGGCTTGGGCGATCGCACTCAACATTCCGTTGATAGCATGGGCAAGGTCGGACAACTCATCTTCGCCCGTCACCGGTAGTCGCACCGAGAGGTCTTGGCTGCTACTGACGCGCTTCACTGCTTTCGCCAAACCGCTCAACCGAGACAGCACCAGACGCTCTAGCAGTAGCAGAGTGCAGCCGACCAACCCAACTCCCGCTAACGCTACAGACCCCAGCAGGTACAGCAAACTAATTTGACCTTGCCGATATATTTCTCTGGGGATATCCACCCGCAATAGCAGCGCAGGTTGGTTGTAAATATCGCGGATCAGAGCGTAACCCGCGATCGACTCTTCGCTTAAAGGACGCACCAAAATCGGTTTTTTTTCCGACAGTTTCTCCCGCATTTGCTGAAAGTCTGCAGGCAAGCGAGCCTCATTCACGCTGTGTACGATCAGCGGCAAGCGAGTAATTTTAGAAAGCTTCGCAATGCCTGCAGCATCCAAATTGCGCCCAAATATCAGGGTACCTCGGATCGGGCCGGTGCTTTTAGTCGTCAGAATAGGCCGGGAAGTAATCAGTATCGGCCCTGATGGTAGCAGCAAGATACCAGCGAGGCTGCTTTTGGCGTTCGGGTGTTGCAACAGCGGGTCGCTCAGAGAAATGCGCTGTTTTAATGCTTCTGGAACAGGAGTTAATTTCAGCTTTTCGCTGTCTAAACCTGTACCGTAAACTATTTTGCCAGAAGTATTGACAAATACGGCTATATTAACTCTTATATTAGCCAGCCCTTCTGGAATTAAATTGGAGTCAATGAATTCTGAGTTGCGGTTTTGGATAAAATCGTAGGTGTCGTCCCACGCAGACCAGTCGGCAAAGCGCGAGTTGAAGTCGTCGGCAGTTTGCCCGAACACGCTGAGCACTCCCTTGACAACCTGTGTGGCTTCTTGTTCCTCTGCTTTGATCAGGCTGCCCAAGAGGATGCTTGAGGAGGCGACATACAGAATGCCAGTCAATCCAGCGATGGTAATGCCAATTATCGATAGTGTTTTCCGACGCAGTTTCATTTTGCCATGTGTGTGGTGTCCGTCCGAAATTCTCAACTCAGGAGCAATTTTACTACTGTTTCCTGAAGCCTGACCGAAAGCAATTTGGTCCGGGGGCCCCCGATGTATCAGTGGGGTTGCTTTCTTCAAATCTCAAATCTCAAATCTCAAATCTCAAATCAAGAGCAATTTTACTACTGTTTCCTGAACCCTGACCGAAAGCAATTTGGTTCGGGGGCGCCCGATTTATCAGTGAGGTTGCTTTCTTCAATTCTAAAATCTAAAATCTAAAATCTAAAATCTAAAATCTAAAATCTAAAATCGATTGACTGGTGGCGCAGCGCGTGTTTCCTACTTTTCCCACACCTGCTCTTTGTGAGCTTCCGTGCAAAGACCCAAGATGCGATGATCGTTCTCGCTGATGGTAGAAATTGGGTAATACTGTTCCAGGTTTACGGAGTAGGGAGAGCGACTGCCGTCGTAAGTGTCCACGACTGTTAAATTTAACTGAGTTCGATCGCCCGTGCCGTAAAAACAGTAAAAAGCAGACCGAGGTAGGTAAAAAGCGCCGACTACCTTACTCTGTCGCATTTCAAATACAAAATATTCTTGTTTAATTTCCTCTGGCTGGCTCGACTGGCCGTAGAGGTAAATGCCATCTGCTAAACCTGTGCTAGCTGTATCTGGCTCAGGATTTGGCGGAGATTGCGAGCTAAAAACGCCGGATTTGATTTCCGAGTTGTGTGCCCGGCCTGCGGGTAATGCGATGCTCAAGTTACCGGGCGAGAGAGCAAGCACGATCGCGATCGCTTCTAAACTTCCTGTCAATATCAAATAAGTCAAAACCACTCCAGACCCCAAAATTTAAAATAACTGGTTCCAAGCGCCTCTTGTACCAGTTTCACCAAGATTGTAGAGAAACCGGGTACTTGGCTTAATGTTGGCTATTAACTTGAATGAACGATCGCCCGCCCGGTTCCTGAACTTAAATCTAAGATTAGTTTTGATCAATTTTCCGTCCGCCCCGATCGGGCGATCGACCCCTCAAATAATACCATTTTTGATTTTAAATTTTAGATTAAAGAATTGAATAATTTGGCGTGACCTATTCCATAATGGTTTGAAGCACGGGCCTACCGTTGCATTCTTTTTTTAACTGCTATAAAAGTATCCTTCCCAGCAATGCCAACACGAAAAAAAAAAGTTGAGATTTTGGGAAATCTCAACTTTTTTAGTGACTAACTAGCCAAGTATTCTCGGACTTGAGATTGGCGGCGCCGCAGGTGGGCAAGGGCTTGATGTTCTAGCTGCCGCACCCGTTCCCGGCTGAGATTTAACCGTTCTCCGACTTTCGCCAGAGACATTTCTGTGCCGTCTTCCAAACCGAAGCGCAGAATTATCACATCTCGCTGCTGGGGGGTCAGTTCTGATATCAAAGTATCGAGGTCTTGCCGCAGCAATTCCGAGGTAATGTAGTTGTCTGGAGATGCCGTTTCGTCTTCTAAGAGTTCTTGCAGTTCGGTATCTTGGTTGTCTCCTACCCGCAAGTCCAAAGAAACTGGATGTCTTGCCATCAGCAGGTATTCCCGAATTTGGGAAGGGTGCAGTTCCAAGGCTGCGGCAATTTCGGCAGGGGAGGGAGACCGGCCCAACTGCTGGGTAAGTTCCCGCTGCACTTTTTTGATTTTGTTGAGTTTTTCGGTGATGTGAATTGGCAATCGAATTGTGCGGGCGTGTTGGGCGATCGCGCGGGTAATTGCTTGCCGAATCCACCAGTAGGCATAGGTAGAAAATTTGTATCCCCGCATCGGGTCAAATTTTTCAACTCCTCGTTCTAAACCAAGGGTGCCTTCTTGAATTAAATCCAAGAATTCCATATTGCGTTTCTGGTATTTTTTGGCGATCGCCACTACTAGCCGCAAATTCGCTTCAATCATCTTTTGCTTGGCCCGCCGCCCTATGTGTAAGATGCGGCTAAGTTCAGGTTCGGTCAACTCCATTTCGGCAGCCCACTCTTGATCCGTCAGATCCCGCTGCCATTCTTTAGCAAGTGCTTGTTTTGCTTCGATTAATTTCATCATTTGCTGCACCTGCTTCCCGAAAACAATTTCTTCTTCTCGGGTTAGCAGGGGTACGCGACCGATCTCGTGCAGATAGGTACGAACCGTATCCGTTGAGGAGTATGGCCGGCTGCCCATGCGATCGGCTTTCACTGTTTTGTTTTTGGGGGTTGTGGTGGACATGGGTGAGTATTGCACTCCTTGTAACAACAGATAAAAAGTTGGTGATACCCTGTCCCACTTTTGCAAGTGGGATAAAGACTGCGACAAAGGGGATGTTTCCCCTCTTGTTTATCGGTGACGATCGGTAGAAGCTTTTTGTTTGGGATTGCTTTTGTGCTTGATTTCCAGTAATCGCCGTCGATTTTCGGTAGTTCGCTAGCTTTAACGGCTAGTTCAAGGCGAAGTGGAGCAAGAGTTTAGTTTTCTCAATATTATTCCCAATTTTGAGGATCGTAAAGAGTAAAAACCTCTGTCTTAAGGTCAAGATTCTACATTTTTCCTTAAGGTTTTGAATTCCCTGTTAGTTTTAACTGCAACTCAACTTAACAATACTCATGCAAACAGACTCATGCTATTCGAGGGCTTTGTTTTGCTCTCTGTTCCATCATCGCTTGAAATTTTCTCGCTGCCTAGATGGTGGGATGCGAGATAACCGAACTCGATCGCCGTATTAGATGCCAGTAACTGTTTAAAATATTTATTGACATTTTGATTTAAATATGCTAAGCAAATTCTGCTACGAGTAACGACAAGGTGTATAAAGGCTGGCTGTTGCCCTGTTTGACTTTCATTGTGCTGCGAGGCTCCATCATCTCCATCATGTTTAAGCTTAAGCAAATTTTGGGCCGTTAGGGATGAGGGGTAAGGGGGTGAAAGGGGAAGAGCTTCTGACTCAAAGCTGGGGCCTAATTTTTTGGACGTTCGATCGCACTTTTTCGTTTATAACTGAGGCAAAAATCAGATATTTCTGTCATTGCCAGCGATCGCCAATTGTTCGCAAAGACTAATTTACAGTAACCTTTGCCTAAGTTCTGTAAGGAATCTAGCAGTTGTCAATCTAAAATCCTAAATCCATTTTAGCAGATTCTGCCTCGGCAAATACTTGTTCATCGGGCATTTCTTGCCAGTCAATATCCCCAATTTCTCTGTAGAATTGCTCGTCGTAAGGACGAGTTTGCACGACTACGGGCATCGGTACGGCGTGGCCCAAAACTAATGCTTGCTGTTTGGAGTCGAGTTTTGCCAAAACTGAACGCAAACTCTGCCCTCCCGAAACACCGGTAAAAATAGCATCAATGTCTTTATCATCGTTTAGCAAGGCTGTGATGCGTGTTCCGACTTGCGACATGACTTCCGCGTCGATTCCTGACGGGCGCTGGTCTACAATCAGCAGAGTTACGAAGTATTTTCGCATTTCTCTGGCAATTGTACCGAAAATGGTCGATCGCACGATCGCCGGATCGAGAAAGCGGTGAGCTTCTTCAATGGTAATCACCAATGGCTGCGGGCGATCGCACGGATTTTTGCTCTGCAAAAACTTTTCTGCTTTCTTCACGTAAGCTTCGTGAATGCGGCGAGTAATCACATTTGCCGCTAACATATAGGACAGCAAATCCGAGTGCGAACCGAACTCAATTACTACATTCTTCCCACCATCTAAACACTGCAAAACTTCAGTTACATAATTTTTGGGACAGCGTTTCCGAATGTATTTCAAATCGTTTAAACGCTCTAATTTCCGCTGCAAAGCCATAATCGAAGACTTATTTCCCCGCTTTTCTTCGCAAAACCTTGAAATATCTTCATTGCTCATTTCCAGCAACTTGTTGATCCAACCGCTACCCAACTCGTTTCGCAAAATGATCGCATTTTCGATACTAGCTTCCGACAAATTCAACTCTCTCTGTACGAGGGAGATATCTTCCACTTCAATTTGATCGAAACTCAAAAACAACTCTTGAGCGTCGCGGACTCCCCGGCGTTTTGTCGATTCTGGATCGAGGGTATAAATCTGCATTTTATCGGGAAATAACTGCCGCAAACCTTTAACAGTGCTGAACTGTTTCCCTTCCGAAACAGCTTCCCACCCGTACTCCGAGTGCATATCAAAAATTAAATTAACAGCAGCTTGCTTGCGAATAATTCCCGACAAGAGCAAGCGCGTCAGAAAAGATTTTCCCGTTCCCGACTTGCCAAAAACTCCGTTGCTGCGTTCCACAAATCGGTCTAAATCCAAGCACACAGCAACGTCCATGTCAATCGGTTTGCCGATCGCAAAATTGCGGCGATACGGGTCATCTTCCCAGCCAAAAACCGCCCGAAAATCAGTTTCTTTGGCATCAAACACCTGGGAAAAGTGGCTGGGAATAGTTTTGACAGGTAGCAACTCAATATCCGCACCGCTTTGTGACTCAAAAGAAGCCAAATTTCCTAACGCCAACTTGTTCTCGCGAACTGGGCCGTTTTTCGTCGGGTCGAAAATTGCCTGCTGTTTTTCTCGTTCAGCAGTCAACATCAACATCGGCGACAGTTCGATCGTACCGTAGGTGCTGCTACCGGCTAGCACTGCGAGCAGAAAATCGTCGTCGGGATTGGGAGGATTCGATAAAATGCGGGCGCTAGAAGTTCCGAGAGACACGTCGGTGAGCATACAGAAAAAGTGCGATCGCACCCCCCGCACTACTAAAAATTTCCCCACCCTCATATCTTCCACCGAAACATCGGCGTGCAGTCGCACTTCTAATCCCTTGCTCAGGGAACCTTGAATAACAGAGCCTAACGGTCGATCCATTTTAGATTTTAGATTTTAGATTTTAGATTGTTAATAATCGAGTAATTTTCGCTGGGCGATTTTCGAGTGTTAACAGTCAACTAATTACCATTCCGATTCTAGCGGCAATTCAAAAAAACTCGGACTCAGATATATATCGGTCAAATCCGTTTCGCTCAAATAAGCGTCAGTCAAAAATACCCCTTTTAAACTTGCGCCTTTGAGGTTAGTACCTTTCAGGTTAGCACCTCTGAGATTAACTCGGAATAAATGAGCATCGCTCAAATCGGCCTCAGTTAAATCTGCTCCCTCCAAATTTACTCTCATCAAATCTGCTTTTCGGAGATCAGCTTCGTTTAACTTAGCGCCGCTGAGGTCAGCTTTTGTCAAGTCTACACATCTCAAGTCGGCCCCGCTCAAGTTCGCGAACAGCAAAGTAGCTCCGGTGAAATCTGTCTCCCTCAAATCGGCATCCCTTAAATTAGCGCCACTGAGGTCAGCCCTTGTTAAGTCTACACCCCGGAGGTCAGCAGAACTCAAGTTTACTTGGTGTAAAATTGCGCCGCTTAAATCGGCTCCTCTTAAATCAGTTCCCTCCAAGTTTGCACCTTTGAGGTAAGCTTTTTTTAAGCTAGCTCTGCTGAGGTCTACATTTTTGAGATTGACCGAAGTTAAGTTAGAAGCGCTCAAATTAGCTCCGCTTAAATCTGACCCGTTTAAGTCGGCTCCGGTTAAATTTACCCCTTGCAGCGATACATTGGGAGCAATTAAATAAGCTCCGCCCAGACTGGGGTCGATACCTTCTGAAAACAAAGTCTGGTTGCTGTAAACAGCTTTCTCCAAAATCGTGCCGCTCAAACTAGCTTCCCTCAAGTCCGCTCCGCTGAGGTTGGCTCCTGCTAAGTTTGCCCGATCGAGTTTTGCGCCAAATAAAATAGCTTTGTATAAGTTTGTCCGCCGCAAATCGGCTCCTTTTAAATCCGCTTCGGTCAAATCTACCATAGCCAGATTTAAGCCAGGGAGAGAAGCATTGGGAGCTAGCAAAAATGCTCCCATTGCACCCGGATCAATATCTTCGGGAAAGATAGTCCGGTTGTTGTATACGGCCTTGTCTAAAATAGCGCCGCTCAACTGAGAACCGCGCAAATCGGCACCGCTAAGGTTGGCTCTGGTTAAGTTGGCTTCGTGGAGATTTGCTCCTACTAAATTAGCCTTGATCAAACTTGCTTGTTTGAGGTTGGCGCCCGTGAATTCGGCTCCTACGAGATTAGCTTCTCGGAGGACAGCACCAGTCAAATCAGCTCTAGTGAGGTTAGCTAAATTAAGAAATGATTCAGATAAATCCGCCCCGCTGAGATTAGCGCCTGTGAGATCGGCTTCAATCAGGTCTGCATACCTGAGCATAGCGTCGCTGAGGTTGGTTTCTCGGAGATCCGTGCCTCGGAGGTTGGCTCCCCGGAGTTCCGCACCGCCAAGGTTGGTGCCTTTAAGTGCTTGTCCCCTGAGATCGAGTCGGTGCAGAAAGTCACCAACGTTCATTTCCATGTCAAATTCACCCTCTCTATGCCGATACTTTTTTCCTAACCTTTGAAATCAAGTTAGATATTCTGAAAGTACCTTTGCTGAGTTCTGGTCAAAACCATTGTAATCATCAATAGCCACAACAGGCGCATCTGGCGGATAGTGTTCTGGAATATCGTCAATGGCTACCCAAGGTGAGTTTTCTGCTTGATTTTGTCGAAGATACTCAAGAACTTCCTGGTGTCGTAGATATTTGTGTCGGTGAATATTTTTGGGATTGAGGAAAGGGGTGAATCCGATAATACGGCTAGCGATATCTGGTGAAAACAATGGAGGGATTACCTCGAAGGGGAATATTTCTTTCCAAGAGGATGAAATTACTACTCGCGCATTAGGATAGGAACGGAGGACATTTTCAAAGTGATTAAGGCAATCGGAATTAAATTTCATTATATCTGCTAGAGAGCTATATCTTCCATGTCTTCTGTCAGGAATAAGTACACCATCAATGTCTAAAAAAATTAACATTAATTAAAAAGCCTCTTGAATGATTTAATGACTATTAATACTGCTTAAGAATATAAATGTGCATCGACGGTTCTCTATCAAGTGTCGCTACATCGACTTGTTATATCATGTCCGATGGATTGACCATAATATCTCGACCGGGCGGGTTTTTGAGATGGTCAATTATTGGCAGATATTGTTGGCGAACCCGCCCCTACCTGATTTCTGGTAATCGACCGGACATAATATTAGACGGCAATCAACATTCACCATAATATCTCGGCCGGGCGGGTTTTTGAGATGGTCAATTATTGGCAGATATTGTTGGCGAACCCGCCCCTACCTGATTTCTGGTAATCGACCGGACATAATATTAGACGGCAATCAACATTGTTATTCACTGTTGTTATTGGTGGCTGCTTTCTGACGAAAGGAAGATGCTGATATCAACAAGTATTGTTCTGAAATTGACAGTTTTTCTTGGCTTCTGCCTTCCCCCCTGCTGGGGTAGGGGGGGTTGGCTTCTACCTTCTGCCTTCAGGGAAGAGGAGCAAAACTGTAGATTTTTTGAGGTTCGAGCCGATCGCAAATTCCGGTTAATTCCGACAAAAGGAATGTCTCGCGATCGAGCTGGACTTGCAGGGTTTTGAGCGGATCTGCACCGGAGGAAACCATGAATTCTAATGTTTGCAAATTCGGCTCAGTGCTGATTTCGCCCAGAATTTTGCCGATCGCCTTGACGTAAGGATGGTTTACATCCAAGTACCAGTCGGGGGCTGCGAGTCCGGCTTGATCGAAGCCGAGGTGAACGATGAGGGAGCCTTCTCCGAACAGGGCTATGCCCACCGGCCGCGCTTCTTCTTGCAGCAGCAAGTGCTGGTTAGCCGCCAAATGCCGCAGTTTTTCGAGGTGTTCGTACCGATTTTGAATGGCAGAATCTTCCTCTTTTCCTTCTGCTTTTTCGTTCCACTGAATCGCCACTGTTACTAAATAAGTTTGCAGTAGCATATGACCGAGTTTTTCGGCTTTTGTTGCCAGATAGATCGAGTTGTAATCTGTGGCTTCAATTAGTAAGGGGACGCGATCGGCTACTTCAATGCCGTAACCTTTCAAACCGGCAATTTTGCGCGGGTTGTTGGTAATCAACCGAATTTTTTTAACTCCCAAATCGTTGAGCATTTGTGCTCCGACGCCGTAGTTCCGCAAGTCGGCGGGAAATCCCAACCGTTCGTTGGCTTCTACAGTATCGAATCCCAAATCTTGCAGCGAGTAAGCTTTTAGTTTATTTACCAATCCAATACCCCGACCTTCTTGGCGCAAGTAAACTATGACGCCAGAACCGACATTTTCGATCATTTTCAGTGCCGCTTGCAGTTGCATCCGGCAGTCGCAGCGCAGGGAACCCAAAGCATCGCCGGTCAGGCATTCGGAATGCACCCGCACCATCACGGGTTTGTCTTTAAATTCTGCCGGGTCGCCCTTGACAATAGCAACGTGTTCTGAATTGTCTTGGGTGTCGCGGTAGGCGTAAATCATAAACTCGCCGAATTGAGTTGGCAATTTGGCGACGGTTTCGCGGCGGACGAATCGATCGTGCTTGAGTCGGTAGCTAATTAAGTCAGCAATACTGATTATTTTAAGGTTGTGGGTTTTGGCGTACTCGATTAATTCGGGCAATCTCGCCATCGAACCGTCGGGGTTTTGAATTTCGCAGATGACGCCGCTGGGATACAAGCCAGCGAGTCTGGCGAGGTCAACCGAGGCCTCGGTGTGACCGGCGCGTTTGAGGACGCCACCGTCGATCGCCCGCAGGGGGAAAATGTGACCGGGACGGCGCAAGTCTTGAGGTTTGGTGTCCGGGTGGATGGCGACTTGGATGGTGCGTGCCCGGTCTTCGGCGGAGATACCGGTACTGACGCCGTTGACTGCATCGATGCTGACGGTGAAGGCAGTTTGGTTGTTGTCAGTGTTTTTGCTGACCATGAGGGGCAGTTCCAGGCGATCGAGCCTTTCGCCACTCAATGCCAGACAAATCAAACCCCGCGCGTTCACGGCCATAAAATTGATGTTGTCGGGGGTGGCGAATTGGGCGGCACATATCACATCGCCTTCGTTTTCGCGATTTTCGTCATCGACTACTACCACCATGTGGCCTGCTTTGAGGTCTACGAGGGCGCTGTCAATTGAGTCAAATTGAAAGGATTGAGTTGAGGTGTTGTTATTTGTCACTGAGCAGTTCAATCTATAAACAGTAATGTTATGGAAATAGAATCTATTTGTGATTGTAACCTTTTGTATCCGGCAGGGCGATCGGCCAATCCAGATGAGTTTGACAATATTTTTCCAGTCACTTACTATAATTATTGCATCTTGTCAACAAAATCTCTCCCCAATATTTCATGAGCTTGACTGAGATCGCGAATATTTTAGGTAAACCGTACTTCCAAGCTCATAATTGCCTAATTTATCTGATTCAAGAAGTTGTCTGGAACTACGGCGCAGGAGTTGCCGGCAGCAAGTTCTTTTCACCCCGCAATGAAAAGTTTCTCTGGTATGTGAAAAATCAAGACAAGTATACATTTAATTTGGATGAAGTGCGCGACCCAAATGTGAAATATCCGAATCAGAAAAAGAACGGCAAGATTAAAGTAAACTTAAAAGGCAAAAATCCGACGGATGTTTGGCAGTTCCCAAAAGTTACGTCGGGGAAAAACCGAGCTTCAAAAGAACGCACGCCTCACCCCGCTCAATTTCCTGTTGCTGTTGTCGATCGCATCATCAAGTCGGCATCGAATTTAAACGAAATTGTTTTAGCTCCGTTTATGGGTTCCGAGACTACAGCAATTCTGGCTCTGGGTTTGCAGCGACAAGTTATTGGATTTGAAATTAGGGCTGATTACTGTCAGATTTTCGCTAGTAGAATAGATGATTTTTTGATGGACAAGGAACTCAGAGAAGCACAGTTATCTTTATTCTAAAGTTGGTAAATTGCAGCAACTTAATTTAAATAGTCCCAGATCGGGCGATCGGTCTCAAGCGATCGGCGCTTAAGATCGCACAGCCCAGAACGATCGGCGCAATGGGACAATATTGATATCCCGTCAAATTATCCCAACCATGAATAATTGGCCGAAATTCCTCCCCGATCCTAGATCGTGCGCCAGAGGGTTTGCCTTAAGCATTAGCTTTTGGCTGATTGTTTCTTTACTGTGGCCCAACGCTTACTACTATTCCTACGGATTTAGCAGGACGTACTGGTACACCATCAGGAACTCTGACTGGGAATCCCCGATCGTACTTGCTTGGTTTTGCCAAATCTGGTTATTTGCTTTCTATCACTGGGGGTTAACCAAGCTTGCAGAGTGGGTGGAAATTCGCCGACACAATCAGCAACCGCCGACTGTATCAGCTTGGCACCACTGGAGGGAAGGCGTTATAGCATTTCTCACACTGCCAGCAGCAATCGTGATGGGAATTCCGCCGACCGCCCTTTTTATGCTGCCGCTAAGAAGCTTTTCGGGCGCGCTCGTTGCTTTAATTCTAGGAACTGCGATCGCATCTGCTTACCTCTATCACTTCCGCTTTGCAAAGCTGCTTAAAAATCTTCTTACATTCTTATGGATTTTCTATGCATACCTTCTAAAGATACTTGAACTTTTGTTAGTTCCAGCATTAACTGGTACTCCGTTTTTTCTGCTAACTGTTGCGACGGCCGAAATCGTGCCAATACAGCTACTGCCACTGACAACCTTTCTGTTAGTTATTTGCGTACTGCTAAGCGGGATAGTGGGATATGCAGCTTTGCAGTATTGGTCAGCGCATCTAGTTAATTGGGCCGCGACTTGGTGGCCCGCTGACTCTCCTGGTTACAGTCGCCTTCAAGCCCGAAAAGCCTGGAAACACAACAAAACAGCAACCAGCCAATCTTTTGTTCGGCACACAACCAGTTGGCACTTAGCAGCTAACGACACTACCAACCTAATTTACTTAAACCTCATAGCGATCGTACTCGGTGCGATCGGTTTTCTGCTGTTTGGAAAGTCTTCAGAATGGTCAGAAATACAAGAAGATATTTTAGGATCTGCTGTGGCGCTAGTGTGGGTGGCGGTGTGGCATTTCTGGGGGTGGCCTCGCGAAGTTGAAATTGCTAGAGGTAAGCCGGAGGCTAAGAAAAGTCAGAATTCAGCTAAGAAAAAGCGATCGCCCAATTCTAATTCAGCGCCTCCCAATCCGGTAGAACAAGAGCTAAATCAGCTCAAAGCCACAACTGGAATGAATCGGATGAAGTCAGTAAGACGATCGACCCAGCCAACTCCTGAAGTTGCTCAATGGTACGTCTTTCGCAGCGGTGAAGCCAAAGGGCCCTATACCAAATTGCAATTATGGGAAGTTCAGGAAATCACAGCCCGAACCAAAGTGCGGCGCGGGGAAGCCGAGTGGCAGCGCGCCGGTGAAATTCCAGAATTAGCGTCGTACCTCACTCAAAAATAAGACAGTACAAGTCACCGCACGTCGATCGGCGCTTAAGACGATCGCACTGCCCAGAAAGTAGCGCTATATCCCTTGATAATCTGGAAATAATCTGATAGTATATTAGCAAGTGGGGGTGGAACTACCTCACTATAAAAAGCCTTTGAAACAAAGGAAAAAGAAGCCTGCGGTCTAACTGTACTCAATTGACCGTCAGGTTTTTTCACTAACCGAATATTCAAGTCAATGTCTAAAGTAGTCGATGAACTTTGTCAGTTATAACTGAATCTCAGGCGCTGTTCTCAATCAGACCCAATCAACCTGGTAACAGGGACTAAAAATCTCAGATATCAGGTCGATCGCGCAGCAAGAAACCAAGCGGAGGACGCCAAGAGTGTAAGATGTCAGTTATCACGAATACTTTCTGTTGGCGATTGCCCGACGGCACCCAAAATTGAAAATTATGCCAGCCAATTGCTGATTCTGCTGGCTTCATGTTATAGTGGTTTTCCAAGAATTAAATTCGGTTGCGTAGTTTGTTGGTGTTTATTTACAAGCGTCTCTCCGAATCTAAGTCTCTGCACCCTAATGATTCTGGAGATTTTATGTCGATTTACGTGGGTAATCTTTCATATGAGGTAACATCAGACGACCTCAACGAAGTATTTGCCGAGTACGGTACTGTAAGCCGCGTCCAAGTGCCAGTGGACCGGGAAACAGGCAGGATGCGGGGTTTTGCTTTTGTGGAAATGGCAAGCGAGGCAGAAGAAGCAGCAGCCATCGCAGCTTTAGACGGTGCTGAGTGGATGGGCCGCGACTTGAAAGTCAACAAAGCCAAACCTCGCGAAAACAACAACAACAGACGCCCCTCGGGCGGCGGCGGCTGGGGCGACAACGATCGCCCTGCACGCGGACGCTACTAAACTTTGAGACTGAAAATTTGAGTTTTGGTAGTTGACGGCAGGTGCGAATGCTGCTTTTTTTTCGGGTTGTTAGATCGACCCATCAAATAAAACTCCCAAACCTCTGGCATCAGTTTTGCCCCCTCCTTGGAGGGGGCTTTGTTTTTGGCGAAAAATCCCGCGAGGTACGTCGGCGGTGCAGTTCCCAGTCTAGTTCGTGATTCAGTACCCTCTTAACTGCTTTTTTTAAGAGGCTGTCGGGATTTCGCGGATCGACTCCTGTAAACTATCAAACTACAATTAAGCAGCAAGAAAAGTTAGAATAACGGCAAAACTGAATATTGCCCAGAACAGCCAAACTATCTTTACCGAAGATTAGTCGAGAAAACCAGCCGAATATCAGCCAATATCTTGATTTTGCCTCAATAAAGATGTCCAAGGTCTACAGCACGGCGGAACTCATTAAAATCCTCGAAGAAGAGCGCCAAGCCTGCTTGTATGGGCGGCGTCTCAACTTGACTGAAACTCCTGCTACAGGCAACCCCGTGATTGACCGCTTTCTCAAGTCTGAGGGTGTTCAGAAGTTCACTGCTTATCAAAATTTTAAGGCGGCTGTGCACGAATACCAGCGGGAACATCAAGTTTCTGGGATTGTCTGGCGGGAAATGGCGGTTAAAGGCAATACTCTACGCTATCCGGCAGTGGATGACGAATTAATAGCTCTACCGGTTGATTTGATTACGTTGAAGGCAGCTAAGATTGCTATGTTGGAATTCTGGCAGCAGGTAACTGCCGGGATGGATTTGTATTTAAGCATTAACAGTGGGAAGGATTTTCGATCAATCGAGCCGGTTGATGTAGAAGCTATAGCCCAGCGCACAGAATGGGCCAATCTCTCCAAGTGGGAAAAGTTGGATTTTCTAGAAATTTTGTTGCAGTTGGGCTGGGGGAAGCCGGAGGAAGCTTATTATAAGCGGGGATGGCCAACCTCGGGCAGTGAGTACATTCACGCCGTCAAACCCGGACAGCGGCCGATTTGTTAATTGGTAATTAGTAATTGCTAAGGATCGCGAATTAAATAACTTACAATTTTAATTGTTATTGTGGGATGGGCGTCCCGCCCGTCCTTTTTGG
>NZ_JAUBUC010000032.1:0-6446 GCF_036705285.1 Microcoleus sp. B4-C1
CGTCCAAAAAGGACGGGCGGGACGCCCATCCCACTTTCAAGAGTGGAAGTTATTTAATTCTCATTCCTAAGTTAAAAATTTTTTAGATCATTCTTGTCTGTCGTGGCGAAGCAAACGCAGAGACAGACAGACCTGCGTATTGTCACCTGCTGCAAGCTCAAAACTGCAAACTCCGGCTTATACTGACTTTGCCAGCACGGTTTTTTCTTTCAGTAGTTGCAGTGCAGCTTGATATTGCAAGTCTGCTGCTGTGCCGATTTGATCGCGCGCGATGGGTTCCAAAGGTACTACGCGATCGGGCGAAATCCCCAGCTTGTTAATATCTTTATGGTTCGGTGTCTCGTACTTAGCAACAGTCACAGCCAACCCGGAACCGTCAGACAAATCAAATAGCGACTGAATCAACCCTTTGCCAAAAGTCTTTTCGCCTACCAGTTGAGCTCTGCCGTTATCTTGCAGCGCACCAGCCAAAATTTCGCTAGCACTGGCACTTCCCTTGTTCACCAAAACAATCAGCGGATCGTTAGTTAGGGCTTGTCCATAGGCTTCAAAACTGCCGAGAATGCCTTGTCTGTTCACCGTGTAGACGATCGTCCCGGAATCCAGCCACAAGCGGGCAATTTCAATCCCTGCTTGCAACAGTCCGCCCGGATTGTTCCGCAAATCGAGAATGTAGGCGGCGGCCCCTTGTTTTTCCAGGCGGTCGATCGCGTGAGCGACTTCCTCAGTAGCGTTAGCGCTAAATTGACTCAAGCGAATGTAGCCCACCGGCAAATTCTCTGACCCCGACTGCAATTGGGCGTAAACCGGATTCAGAGCAATGCGATCGCGCACTAGCTCAATGTCCTCAGCAGCGTCCCTTCCCTCGCGCCCCAAGGTCAAGGTAACGGGAGTGCCGATGCGGCCGCGCATTCGAGTTGCAGCCTCGTCTAGGCTCAATTCTGAGGTGGGAGTGCCATCAATTTTCAGAATGCGATCGAGGGGTTGGATGCCAGCTTTATCCGCCGGTGAGCCGGCCAAAGGAGCCACCACTGTCAGGGTATTTGTCTGGGGGTCGATCGCAATTTGCAGCCCCACACCCGTCAATTCTCCCGAAGTGTTGACCTGCAAGCTGCGGTACTGTTCGGGTTTCAGTAGTCGAGTGAACGGGTCGTCGAGATTCGCCAGCATCCCCTGAATCGCCGTGTAAGTCTGCTGTCTGTCGTTGAGCGGTTGCTTGACAGCCTTTTGGCGAATCGACCACCAATTGTGATTGTTGAAGCTGTCATCCACATAAGAGCGATTGACAATTCGCCAAGCTTCACTCAAAAGCTGCTGTTCAGGAGTCAGCGCCGCCGCAGGCTGCGCCCACCCACCTAGAACTAGGACGACTTGGAGGAAAAGTACAATAGCAATCTGGGAAACTCGTCTGTGCATGATTTTTCTGTAAAATACCAGTAAGTATTACATTTTATGTATTTTAGGTTTGTACGCTCGGAACGCTGTTGCAGATTTAACTCAGATTTGTTTCCCGACGGTCAGTCCCGAAGGCACTCGGATGTTTATAAGAATCCTCGCCGTAGAAGGGCGAGGAGTTGTCAATTACAAAATAGCAACTCGTCCAGTCGGTGCCAGCTATGTCCCCACAGAAACCATTAATTCTTGATTTTGCCAAGACAGACGCGATGAAAGTGATTCTCCCGCGCCCTGCAATCCTGTCGAGTCACGGCGCAAAGTGGCAAGGAATTCATGTCGAATATCACTGTCAGCCACCAAACGAATGTCCCGAACACTGTCTCGAACAGCACACGGTTGGCTTGATGCTCAATTCAGCAACACTAAAAGGAACAGTGAACGGGAAAAACTGCGGTAGCGAATCGTGGCAAAGTGGGCAGATGTTCATCGCTGCTGCTGGTACTTATTTCCAGTCAGTTGCAACCGGAGACTATGAATTTATGGCGATCGCTCTTGAACCTACCGACTTCGACAATACAGTTGGCGAATCGATCAATTCAAATCCCATTGAAATTATACCGCAATGGCAAACCAGCGATCCGTTGGTTCACGGAATTGCCTGGGCTCTCAAAACCGAACTAGAATCAGGCGGATTAAACGGTACTCTTTATGTCGATGCACTGAAAAACGCGCTTTCACTGCACATACTGCACCGCTATGGCGCGAAAAAACCTAACCGGCGAGATGTTGGAGGCGGTCTTGACCCCGGCCAATTGCAGCTAGTTATTCATTACATTAATGAATTCATAAACCGAGATTTGCACTTAAGTGAACTTGCTAATTTAGTGAACATTAGTTCTTATCATTTCAGCCGTATGTTTAAACAATCGACTGGAGTCACGCCCCATCAGTACGTGACCCAGTGCCGAATTGAAAAAGCAAAACAGTTGTTGAAAAAACCGAAGTTATCAATAAAATATATCTCCCAGCAAGTCGGATTTCACGACCAAAGTCACTTTAGCAAGACATTCTGCAAAATTGTCGGTTTGACTCCTAAGAAATATCGCGATCGGCTTTAACAAAACTCAAGCCCCTCTCACATTAAAAGCATTTTGTAGTTGCCAAGTATTTTTGCCTAGGGCTTGCGGGGGTTCAGAAACCGGGTTGTTTACCCGATCGGGAAACCTGTGTATTTTGGTACAAAACCCGGTTTCTTTGGTATTTAGGCGTAAGTTTTGTCGTATAAAAATCCTAGCCCGTCGGCGCTGTTACAATTCTTCATCAAATAGGGATAAATTCCGCAAGAAAATTATATTTTTAGCAAGTTTTCCGCAAGAATTTACAATACAACAGACTTGGTGCTTTTGTACACTTGCTGGCATCACATACACCAGAAGTATCAGCTAGGTAAATTAATCATGTCTACTTTCAGTACCGGTACCAACTTTCCTGCCGGCACAAGTCCCCAATCCCTCACTGCCGAAAACTGTAATAACGATAACATCCCAGACTTAAACATCCCAGACTTAGGGCTCGCCCCAACGGCTGTTTCCCTAAAGTCAATGACTCAACCTTCCTCAAAAGCGATCGCATTTATCGATGCTGCCGTCCCCGACTGTCAAACATTAATCGACGGCATTATCCCTGAAACCGAAGTAATTAAATTAGAAACTAACCGCAACGGCATCGAACAAATTGCCGAAGCTTTGCAGGGAAATAAATTTTCAGTAATTCACATTATTGCCCACGGAAATCCCGGTTGTTTGCAACTGGGGAACGTGGAATTGAGTTTGGAAAATTTGAGAGATAGCGCCGACAATTTTTTCAAAACAGTTAAGAAATGGGCGGGCGGGCTGACACCAACTGCCGAAATTTTGCTCTACGGCTGCAATGTTGCCAAAGGAAATATAGGTAAAGAATTTGTAAAAAACCTGAGTCAACTAACAGGAGCAAATGTTGCCGCTTCTAATAACTTAACAGGTTGTGCGGCAAAAGGCGGCGATTGGGAATTAACAGTGACAGCGGGGACAATTAAAGCTGGCATTGTATTTGGGCCAGAAGCGATCGCAGCTTACGGCCACGTTCTCAATACGTTTAGTTCTCCTAATAATTTTAATGCGGGAACCAGTCCATCCTTTGTTGCGACTGGCAATTTCAATAACGATGGCATCTTAGATTTAGCTGTTGCTAACCCCACCACGAATAGGGTTTCTATTTTACTGGGAAACGGTCAAGGAGGATTTAACGCTGGAACTGATTTGACTTCGGTATTGCGGCCTACCGCGATCGAAGTTGGCAATTTTAACGGCGATAATTTTTCCGACTTAGCGATAACTTCCGCCCAAGGTGTCGAATTTAGCAGCATTTATATCTTTTTAGGATCGGGTAATGGCAACTTTAACAACCCGGTATTTTTGACTGCCCTCGAAAATCCTAGCGCGATCGCTGTCGGCAATTTTAATGCTGATGATTTACCAGACATTGCCATTACTCAATCCAGCGGCAATGCTTTTGTACCTGAAGGCAATGTTGGCATTTATTTGGGAACGGGACAAGGGGGTTTTTCCACTCCTGTTACTGTGAATGTTGGGCAAAGTCCTAGCGCGATCGCTGCGGGAGATTTTAACGGCGACAATTTTCTCGATCTCGCCGTCGCCAACCAAAATTCTAATAATATTACCATATTATCGGCAAATGGTCAAGGTAGTTTTGGCAATCCGACTAATATTAATGTCGGTCAAAGTCCGAGTGCGATCGCAGTTGGAGATTTGAACGGCGACAATTTTCTCGATCTCGCCGTAGCCAACAGCGGTTCTAACAGCATCTCAATTTTATTTGGAACAGGAAATGGCAGTTTTGCAATTCCGACCAATATTAATGTTGGTTTAAACCCAAGTGCGATTAAGATTGGCGATTTTAATGGCGACAACAGACGAGATTTAGCGGTTAGCAACAGCGGTTCTAATAACGTTTCAATTTTGGCGGGAAATGGAACTGGCGGTTTTAGCAGTGCGACCAACTTTAGCGTTGGAACAAATCCGAGTTCTATTGCGATCGCAAATTTCAATGCCGACGACAGACTCGATCTCGCAGTTGCTAACAGAGGTTCTAATAATGTTTCAATTCTCTTAAATTCACAGAACACAATCAATTTTGGTGCGGCTACTTTCAGCGGGACTGAAGGGGATGCAGATACAGTCGTTAATATCCCCGTTACTGTCAGCGGCGGCACTCCTTTTGCTGATGTCATTGTACCAATTGTCATCGACCCCAGCAGCAGCGCTACCCAAAATTCAGACTACACCATTTCCCCTACCTCAATTACATTCCCCGCAGGCGGAACAAGTACAGAACAAAATATTGCAGTCACTATTAAACCTGACAATATCGCTGAGAATGCAGAAACAGTCATTCTCAACTTGGGTACGATCGCAGGTGGCATTGCAGGTACGACAAATCAAGCGACCCTAACTATTCCCAGTAACGGCACTATTTCTTATGCTGTTGCCGCCGCTGTAGCTGCGGTAGCTGAAGGCAATACGGGAACTGTATCCGTTACTTTTACCGTTACTCGCAGCGGCGGTATCGGTGCAGCCAGTAGCGTCAATTATGCGATCGCCGGAACTGCTACAAACGTCAGCGATTACAACAATATCGGCGGCACTTCCGGGGCAACTAACGTTAATGGTACGGTTAATTTTGCTGCGGGCGAGACATCGAAAACGATTACTTTGGACGTTTTGGGCGACAGTGCGATCGAACCGGATGAAACTATTACTGTCACCTTATCAAATCCGATCGCACCAGGCCCGACTCCAACAATTACAACTGCTAGTGCGACAACTACTATTACTAATGACGACACTGCTGGAATTTTAGTCAATCCCGATAGCGGATTAATTACAACAGAAGCAGGAGGAACAGCAACATTTACTGTCCAACTCAACTCTCAACCAACTGCTAACGTGACTGTTGGCTTAAGCAGTTCCAATGTTGCCGAGGGAATAGTTTCTACACCCTCGCTGACATTCACTCCCGCGAATTGGAGTGCGCCGCAAACAGTAACTATTACTGGCGTTGACGACAATATTGCTGACGGCAATCAAACTTACAATATTGTCACTGCTTTGGCTGTTAGTACAGACAGCAATTACAGCAATTTCAAGGCTGCCGATGTCAGCGTTACGAATAGCGATAACGAAACTCCCGGCATTACCGTTAATCCCACAGCAGGATTAACTACAACAGAAGTCGGAGGTACGGCTAATTTCAGTGTTGTCCTCAACACTCAACCTACGGCACCTGTTACTATCGCTTTAAGTAGTTCCAATCCTGCTGAAGGAACAGTTTCTACTAATAGCTTAAGTTTCACTCCTAATAACTGGAATCAGGCGCAGACGGTAACGGTGACAGGTGTTGGCGACAATATCGCTGACGGCGATATTGCTTACACTATTGTCACTGAGGCTGCTAGTACAGACAGCAATTACAACAATTTCAATCTCTCCGATGTCAGCGTTACTAACAGCGACAGCGATACAGTCGGCGTTACCGTTAATCCCGCCAGTACCACAGCAGCAGAAGGCGGTGCAACGGGAAGTTATACACTTCAGCTAAATTCGCAGCCAACAGCGCCCGTAACAGTCAGCTTTGACGGGGGGAATCAAATAAGTGCGATCGCCCCTATTAGCTTCGACGCTACTAATTGGAATATTGCCCAAACTATAACTGTGATTGCGACGGATGACACAGTTGTAGAAGGTACTCACACAGGCACAATCAATCATGCGGTAACAAGTACCGACGTTAAATATAGCGGAATTGCGATCGGGCCTGTCACTGTCGCCATTACCGATAATGACACGCCAACACCAACGCCCACACCAACATCGCCAACACCAACACCAACACCAACACCAACGCCCACACCAACACCAACGCCCACACCAACGCCCACACCAACACCAAC
Source organism: Microcoleus sp. B4-C1 (assembly GCF_036705285.1). Lineage (NCBI taxonomy): Bacteria > Bacillati > Cyanobacteriota > Cyanophyceae > Oscillatoriales > Microcoleaceae > Microcoleus > Microcoleus sp. B4-C1. Next base: position 6,404 of record NZ_JAUBUC010000032.1, read on the forward strand.
ACCTTCAATTACACCGACACCAACACCGTCAATTACACCGACG